>CAXICP010000027.1:0-15368 GCA_964022595.1 uncultured Salipiger sp. | reverse complement strand
ACGGGGGCCTCGACCAGTTCCGGGCCGGGGGTGCCCGGTGCCTGGAAGCTTTCCAGATGATAGCGGTCCATGTCGTAGCCAAGGCCGGCCAGCGCCTCGCGCACGGCGGTCATGAACCCTTCGGGGCCGCAGCAGAACACCTCGCGTTCAAGGTAGTCGGGCGCGATCAGGCCCAGCATCAGCTGGTTGAACTGGCCCTGGTAGCCGGTCCAGGGGCGGTACTTGTCCTTTTCGGCCACCACCCAGCGCAGTTCGATGCCCTCGGACCGGGATGCGATATGTTCCAGCCGTTCCCGAAAGATGATTTCGGACGGTCTGCGCGCGCAGTTGACGAAGACGATGTCGCAGCTGCGGCCCTTGTCATAGATTTCGGTGGTCATGGACATCATCGGGGTGATGCCGCTGCCGGCCGAGATGAACAGGTATTTTTCCGCCGGGTGGTCATGCGCGGTGAACCGGCCCGCCGGGCCGATGGCGCGCAGTTTCATCCCCGGTTCAAGGTTGTCCATGACCCAGCGCGTGCCGATGCTGTCGGGCTGCGCCTTCATGGTCAGCGTCAGCGACAAGGGGCGCGAGGGCGACGAGCTGATGGTCCAGGTCCGGTACAGCGGCCCGCCCGGCACCGGCAGTTCCAGCGTCAGGAACTGTCCGGCCTTGAAATCGAACGGCCGCCCCGAAGGTGCCTGAAAGCACACGGTGATGACATTGGGCGTTTCGGGCAGGATCGACACGCATTCCAGCGGCTCGTCGTCGGTCCAGGGGTCGGTCTTGGTCAGCATGGCTTACTCCGCGGCGATCGCATCGGGAACGTGGGCCTTGCGCATCCGGGCCATGTACCAGGCGACGAACTGGATCACGCCGTCTTCGTGGCTGGCCGAATAGGGGCCGGGTTCGTAGGCGGGCGAATTGATGCCGGCCTGGTTGTCTTCGACCACGCGGCGGTCTTCGTCGTTGGTGTGTTCCCACACCACGGTCAGGTCGTGCAGGTTGTAATCCACGCCCTCGACCGCGTCCTTGTGCACCAGCCAGGTGGTCTGCACCTCGGTTTCCTGCGGCCCGATGGGGGTGACGCGGAAGGTGATCGAATGATCCGACAGGAAATGGTTCCACGTCGTCGGGTAGTGAAAGACCATCAGCGCGCCCGCATCGTTGAGCGGGATCCTGCCCAGCCGCTTCTGCACGGCGATCTTGCCGTTGATGGTATAGCTTTCGGCCCCGTCCAGCGGCGCGGTACTGCCCGTCATCGGCCATGACAAAGCGCGACGGCGCGCCGGCGGCTTCCAGCCGGGCAAAGTGGTTTTCGACCTTTTCCGGGTATGCGCCGCCCGCCGCGACGCCGGTGATGGTCGGATCCTCGGGGAAGGTGCGGCACAGGTCCGGGTGGTTGCCCGCGCAGTGATAGCATTCGCAGTTGTTTTCCCAGACCAGCTTCCAGTTGCCCTTTTCGATGATGGTGGATTGATGCGCGACCTTGGCATCCGCCAGATCATGCACCCCCAGGTAGGGCGTCACCGTGGCGGCAAAGGCGGCAAGGTCGGGGGCCTGGTCCGCAAGGCAGATGTACACCAGCCCCGACACGATGCTGCAATGCACCGGTTTCAGCCCGTGCTGCGAGGGGTCGAAATCATCGCCCATGTCGCGCGCCCACAAGAGCTTGCCATCCAGATCATAGGTCCACTGGTGATACGGGCAGGTCAGTTTCGCGACGCGCCCCTTGGTGGCCGAGCAGATGATCGACCCGCGATGGCGGCAGGTGTTGTGAAAGGCGCGGATGCCGCCCTTGGCGTCGCGGATCACGATCACGTCGTAAACGCCCACCTTCATGCGCTGATAGGCGCCGGTCTTGTCCAGCATCACGGCGGGAAAGGCGTAAAGCCATTCGCGGTACCAGATCGTTTCCAGGTCGGCGTCATAGATCGCCGGATCGGTGTAGAACGGCTGCTGCATGGCGTGACCGGGGCGGTGGGCCAGCAGAAGTTCGGGAAGCGAAGCGGTGGGACGTGCCATGGCAAAGGCTCCGGGCAGGGGGCGGGTTCTTCGCTTTAGTCCACTCTACGCGTCACTTGGCAATTGGCAAAAATTTCATCTCGGATTAGCGTGACTAATGTCTAAAGGCGAATGATCCATTTTCGACCTTCCCGGTACAAAAGCGACGTCAGATGCGAAAACCCTATGATCTTCCCTCGCTCGGGGACCTTGCCTGTTTCGAATCCGCTGCCCGGAATTTAAGCTTCAAGCAGGCCGCGCGCGAATTGAACGTGACCCCGGCGGCGGTGTCGCATCGCATCAAGGCGCTGGAAACGGAACTGGGGCAGGGCCTGTTCACCCGCCAGTACCGGGCGGTCGAACTGACCGAGGCGGGCGCGCTGCTGTTCGTCGCCCTGCAGCGCGGGTTCGAAACGATTTTCGACGCGGTCGTGCGCATCCGCATCCGGCAGGACCGCGCCGGCGTGTCCATCGGCGCCACCACCGCCATGAGCGGGCTGTGGCTGACCCCCCGCCTTGCCGCCTTCTGGAAGGCGCACCCGGGGGTCGCGATTTCGCAGATCATCCAGGACGACGGCACCGGGCAGGGGGTCGACCTGAGCATCCATTACGGCGATCCCTCGCGCGAGCCGGATGAGACAAGGGTGCTGTTTCGCGACCGCATCCTTGCGCTGGGCTCGCCGGAATTCGCCGCCTCGCAGGGCATCAGGGATGTGCAGGACCTTGCCGGCGCGCCGCTGATCCACACGCAATCGGGCACGAACCCCTATACCGAATGGCCCGACTGGTTCGCCGCCATGGGGATCGAAGGCCCGCAGGGGCCGGGGTTCTATCTGAACAACTACCTGATTTCGCTGAACGCGGCCGAAGATCACATCGGCGCGGTGCTGGGCTGGGAAGGCCTGCTTGGCGGTTACCTCGACGCCGGGCGGCTGGTGCAACTGGTGCCCGACGAGATGGCGTCGCCCTCGCCGTTCTACCTGCGCATCCACGACCGCGCGTCGGCCAACGCGCGCCTGTTCGCGGACTGGCTTGCCGCCCCGGCGGGGTAGCGCCCGGGCGGGGTAGCGCCCGCCCAAGCGGCGATCCTAGCTGCGCGGCTTGAGGTTCCGCGGATCGTAAAGCGGCGCGTATCCGACGCCCGCGACCTCGACCGGGAAGGGTTCATCGAAATAGGTGACCTGAAGTGTGCGGCCCACTTGCGCGTAGTCATGCGGCAGGTAGGCCAGCATGATGTTCTTGCCGACGCTTGGCCCGTAAGCTTGCGAACTGGTGTAGGATCGTCGGCCCAGATCGTCGACCAGCACCGCGCCGGTGGCCGGGTCCATCACCGGCATGGTGTTCACCGGGTAGCGGGCCACGCCCTGGCTGTCGATGTTGTCGGTCATCACCAGCGTGCACAGCATCGCGGGCTGATGATCGCGGGCGCGGTATTCCAGATGCCTGGCCTTGCCGCGAAAATCGGCCTCTTTGACCTTGGGGCGGGCCAGGTCGGCCTCGTAAAGGTTGTATTGCGTGTGCAGGTCGGCGTTCTGCAGGCGCAGCGACTTTTCCAGGCGGCGCGAGTTGGCGTAGGTTTCCACCCCCATCGCGATCACGCCGGTGCCGCGCAGCGCATCCCACACGGCCAGCCCGTCGCCGTAGGGCATGTGCAATTCCCAGCCCTGTTCGCCCACGTAGGAAATGCGAAACGCGGTGACGGTCTTGTCGGCGATTTCAATCGGTTTGATCGCGGCAAAGGGAAAGGCGTCATGGGCCAGCCCCGGCGGATCGGCGACCACCTTTTTCAGCGTCTCGCGCGCGTTCGGACCCCAGATGCCGATGGTGGTGTAAGCTTCGGTCACGTCGGTGATGGTCACGTCCAGCCCGCGATCCTGCGCGGTGCGCCTGAGGTATTCCAGATCGCGCGGCCCGGCGTCGGCGCCGTTCACCAGCCGGCACCGGTCGGCCATGCGGAACACGGTGAAATCCGCGCGCACCATGCCGTCATCGTCCAGCATATGGGTATAGATGCCCTTGCCGATCATGGCGTCTCCGCCGATTTTCGCGGCGCACAGCCATTCCATCAAAGCCACGTGGTCGGGGCCGGAAATGTCGGTCATGTGGAAATGCGACAGGTTGACGATGGCGCAGTCGCTGGACATTTCCAGCTGCTCGGCGTTGGACACGCGCCAGAAATGCCGGCTGTCCCATTCGTTTTCGCGCACGGGCACCTGATCGGCGTATTTTTCCAGCAGGTGGTTGTTGGCGGCGTAGCCGTGGGCGCGCTCCCATCCGCCAAGTTCCATGAAATGGCCGCCCAGTTCGACCTCGCGTTCGTAAAAGGGCGAACGGCGGATGCCGCGCGCGTTGCCGAACGGCTCGCGCGGGTGGACGGGCGGGTTGTAGATTTTCCTGGCGGTTTCCTCGCAGCGGCCGGCGATGAAATCCTCGGTCAGCTGGAAATCCTGAAAGCGGGCGTAATCGACGCCGTGATGGTCGATATGGGTGCGCCCGTCGGTCATCCAGTCGGCGATCAGCTTGCCCATGCCGGGGCCGTCCTTGACCCAGACGGCAACCGCGTACCACAGCCCGCGCAGCTTGCGGCTTTCGCCCAGCGACGGGCCGCCATCGGTGGTGGTCTGCAGCAACCCGTTGAAGCTGTGGCTTTCGTTGAAGCCAAGCTCGGCCAGGATGGGTGTCAGTTCCATCGCGCGTTCTAGCGGTTCGATCACGTCATCCAGCACAAGGTCGCGCATCGACGGGCCAAGCCGGGCCTGACCCTTTTCCAAGATGTCGCGCGGGTGCACCATGCGCGGCTCTTTCTCGTAGTAATAGCCCCATTCCATCTGCCCGCCTTCGGTGGTGGCGGGATCGCCGGTGTCGCGCATATAGGCCGAATTGCCCTGATCGCGCAGCAAGGGGCGCCCGATTTCCAACCCCGTTCCGGCGAATTCATCATAGGGGCCGAAGAAGGTCAGGGGGTGGTCGACAGGCATGACCGGCAGGTCTTCGCCCGCCATCTCGGCGATCAGGCGCCCCCACAGGCCGGCGCAGACCACCACGTGATCGGCCATGATCGTGCCGCGCGGCGTCTTCACCCCGGTGACGCGCCCGTTTTCCTGCAGCAGTTCCAGCGCGGGGCAGTTGGCAAAGGCGCGCAGCTTGCCGGTCTTTTCGGCCTGGTCCACCAGCTTGCCCGCCACGGTCTGCGAGCGGGGCGTCACAAGGCCCGCGTCCGGGTCCCACATGGCGCCCTGGATCTGGTCTTCTTCCAGAAGGGGGAATTTTTCCTTGGCCTCGGCGGCAGAGATCATGCGCACGTTGGTGCCAAAGGCGCGCCCGGAATCGCAGCGGCGGCGCAGTTCCATCATGCGCTCGTCATCGCCCACCCGCGCGACTTCCAGCCCGCCGATGCGGCTGTAATGGCCCATCTTCTCGTAGAAATCGACCGAATACATGGTGGCCCAGGTGCTCAGCAGGTCGTGGCTGGTGCAGTAGCAGAAATCCGACGCGTGCCCGGTCGAGCCGATGTCGGTGGGGATGGCCGACTTGTCGATGCCGACGATGTCGTCCCAGCCCCGTTCGACAAGGTGATGGGCGACCGAGGCGCCGACGATGCCGCCAAGGCCGACGATGACGACGCGGGCGCGTTCGGGGAATGCTGACATGGGGCTGTGTCCACTTGGCGAAGGTTGCAGGATGCTGCGTTCAGAAGTGCCGCAATGCGCCGCGCGAAAACAGAAGAATTGCGGCGGCGCCGCATTACGGTTACGACAGGTCCTCAGGTTTTCCCGAGAAAGGCCCGCAGGCATGGAAACGCGGCTTGTCCCGGCGCGCTCTGGCAGGATGGATGCGCCCCGATCGGCGGTCAAGGGGCCGCCCGTGCGCCCCGATGGCGCGCGGCTGCGCGTGGGGTTCATCCTGGCGCGCAAGTTCACGC
Source organism: uncultured Salipiger sp. (assembly GCA_964022595.1). Taxonomy (GTDB): domain Bacteria; phylum Pseudomonadota; class Alphaproteobacteria; order Rhodobacterales; family Rhodobacteraceae; genus Salipiger. The sequence goes on along the minus strand of CAXICP010000027.1, from coordinate 9,460 downwards.
TGTGTGCCTTTGCCAATTTCGTCGACGTTCTGCGGCTGGCGGCGGATGAAGGGGACCGTTCACGCCCGATCCTGTGCAACTGGTCGGTGTTGTCGGCGACGATGGACGCGGTGACATCCAGCTGCGGCGTGCCCGTGCAGCCAAGGGAACGGCTGGGTGATCCGACCCGCTTTGACTACATCGTCGTCGTGGGCGGGCTGATGGACGAGATGTCGCTGCTTGGCCCGCCCTATGTGCAGTTCCTGCGCGATGCGGATGCGGCGGGGGTGCCGCTGGTGGGGGTCTGTTCGGGGGCGTTCCTGCTGCACGAAGCGGGCCTGCTGGACGGGTATCGCTGCTGCGTCAGCTGGTTCCACCACGCCGATTTCCTGGCGCAGTTCGAAGGGCTGGACCCGGTGGCGGACCAGATCTTCGTGGTCGATCGCAACCGGCTGACCTGTTCGGGGGGGGCAAGTTCGGCGCATCTGGCCGCCTACCTGGTCGACAAGCACGTCGGGCGCGCGCAGGCCTCCAAAAGCCTGCACATCATGATCATCGACGATGCCCATGCGGCGGAAAAGCCCCAGCCCGGGGTCACGCTGGATTTTCGCACCCGCGATCCCATCGTGCTGCGCGCGCTGCTGCTCATGCAGCAGCATCTGGACACGCCGCCCACCGTGGCCGAGATCGCCCGCCGTTCGGGGCTGAGCAAGCGGCGGCTGGAACGTCATTTCCGCGCCGCTGTGGATCTGTCTCCGCAGGCGGCGTTCCTGGAAATCCGGCTGTCGCATGCGCATCACCTGCTGACCCACAGCGACAAGTCGGTGCTTCAGGTGGCGCTGGATTGCGGGTTTTGCGACAGCTCGCACCTAAGCCGCGCGTTCCGCCGGCGGTTCGGGCTGACCCCGCTGGCGCTGCGCAAGGGCGCGTGACGCAAATCTACCAGCGCGCTGACGCGGATCTTCGGGCGCCCGGGGCGGATCAAAGCTAGGCAGGCGGGCATGTTGTCGCGGCCCGCCCCCGGCGCCGCGCCCGCCCGAAAGGCATTCACATGACCCGGATTCTACTGACCGTTTCCTGCCCGGTGCGCCCGGGGATCGTGGCCGCCATATCGGCCTATCTTGCCGAGCGGGGCTGCAACATCCACGACAGTTCGCAGTTTTCCGATATCGACAACGACCGCTTCTTCATGCGGCTGAGCTTTGCGTCCGAAAAGGGCGCAAGCCGTGCCGCGCTGGCCGATGGCTTTGCCGCGATCGCCGCGCAGCTTGGGGCGGATTTCGCCTTTCACGACCCGTCCGAGAAGATGAAGGTGGTGATCATGGTGTCGCGGTTCGGGCATTGCCTGAACGATCTGCTGTACCGCTGGCGGATCGGAGCGCTGCCCATCGATATCGTGGCGGTGATCAGCAACCATATGGATTACCAGAAGGTGGTGGTGAACCACGACATTCCGTTCCACTGCATCAAGGTCAGTGCCGCCAACAAGGCCGCTGCCGAATCCGAACAGATGCGCATCGTGCGCGAGTCGGGCGCCGAACTGATCGTGCTGGCGCGCTACATGCAGATCCTGTCGGATGAAATGTGCCGGGACATGTCGGGCCGGATCATCAACATCCACCATTCCTTTCTGCCCAGCTTCAAGGGCGCGAACCCCTACAAGCAGGCGTTCGAACGGGGGGTCAAGCTGATCGGGGCCACGTCGCATTACGTCACCGCCGATCTGGATGAAGGCCCGATCATCGAACAGGACACGGTGCGCGTGACCCATGCGCAATCGCCTGCGGATTACGTGTCGTTGGGGCGGGATGTGGAATCGGCGGTGCTGGCGCGGGCGATCCACGCGCACATGCATCGCCGGGTGTTCCTGAACGGGGACAAGACGGTGGTGTTCCCCGCGTCCCCCGGCGAATACGCATCGGAACGCATGGGATAGGCCCGGCTCAGCCCGGGCAGGCGCCGTACAGGCTGGGAAGCCCGGCGCCATAGGTGCTGTCCCAGCCGGGCTGGCCCAGATCCTGCGTGCGGTCCTGCATCGCCGCGCGCATCGCCCCCGCCGAGCGCAGCCGCGCAAGGGCGGGGTCGGCAAGGATGCGCGCGGTGACGAAGGGCGCGGCGATGGACGTGCCCGAAACGAAATGTTCCTCGCCGTCCGCGCCCACCAGCACATCCACCCCGGGGGCGGCGAAATCCACGTGGGCGCCGCGGTTCGCCCGCCGCCAGATCCGGCCCCCGGCATCGACGGCGGTCACCGCCAGCGCGTCCGGAAAGGCCGCCGGGTACAGCGGCGCCGCATCGGGGCCGTCGTTGCCGATGGCCGCGACCACCACCATGCCCCGGTCCGCCGACGCCCGAAGCGCCCTGTCGAGCAGCTTGTTGAACGGCCCCGCAAGCGAGATGTTCACCAGCGACACGCCCGATCCCCCCAGCCAGTCCATGGCGCGGATGATGGCATCGGCGCCGGCGGCATCCCCGGTTTCGCCGGGGCGCACGACGGCGGCGGAATGGATCGCGACCCCGTTCAGCAGGCGCGGGTTCGCCAGCACGGCGGCCACCTCGGTGCCGTGGCGCGCGGGCGCGGCGGGGCCCTGGGTGAAGCTGCGCGCGGTGATGCGCGCGGCGGACAGGGACGGCGCGCCGGGGTCGACCGCCGTGTCGATCATCCCGACGGGCGCGCGGGCGCGGCAGCCGGGTTCGGGCCAGCCCAGCAGGTCGGCGGCGTAATCGGTGCCGGGCGCGGATGGCATCGCCACCGGCCGGTAGGCGTGGTTCACCCCCACGGTCGATGCGGGGTCGGCGGTTTCCAGAAAGCGGATCGCCTCGGGGCCGGTCACGCCCGGGGGCATGCGGAAGGTCAGCATCCTGAGGTCCAGCGCGTCCAGCCTGTCCTGCCCGATCAGCGCGTAGCCCCCGGCCTGCGCGGCGGCCAGCAGGGGGCGCTGCGACCGGGTGTCGGCCAGCAGCGCGATCACGCGATCCGCGTCCAGGATCTGTGCGTCGGTCGGGGCCGGGCGATTGGCGGGCGCCGCGCAGGCCAGCAGCGCGCCGCACAGGGCGAGGGCCGCGATGCAAAGGTGGATGGGGCGGGTCATGGGCCGGTCCTTGTCATTGGTGTCCGGGCTTGGACGGTCCGGGTCACATTACGGTTCACCGGTTTGGACAAAAGATTTTTTGAACCGATGGGCGGGCAGGGGCGACAAATTGGCTGAATGGGCGGCAGGCTTGCCAAGTGGGGCGGGCTTTGGCCTAAGCTGACAGGCGGAGGCAGATGATGAGCAGCAAAGAATCACACGACCGGGACGACGAGATCCTGTTCTACCTCCAGGGGCGGATGACCACCGACGCGCGCGAGGCCTTCGAGGCGCGAATGCAGGGCGATCCCGACCTTGCCGCCGAGGTGGGGATGCTTGCCGATCTGCGCGCCGCCATGGACAGCCCCCAGCCCGAGGGCGCGGCAGATGCCGGCTGGGCGCGGCTGGAACGCCAGATCGCCATCGACGAGCGGCGCCGCACCCCCGCCAACGCCAACCGCCCGCTCAGCCGCCCGGTTGCACTGTGGCAGGCGCTGGGCATGGCGGCGGCCTGCGTCGCGCTTTGGCAGCTGGCGGCGGTGCCGCTTGTGACGCAAGGGCCCGGGCCGGGCTTTGCCCCGGTCAGCGAAACCATCGCCGCGCCCGCCCTGCGCGTGCGCTTTGCCGATGACGCCCCGGCGGGGGCCATCAACGCGCTGCTGTACGACATCGGCGCGCGGGTGATCGACGGGCCGGGCGCGCTTGGGCTGTACCTGCTGGCGTTCGATGACGACGCCGCCCGCCTTGCCGCCGAGACCCGGCTGAAGGGCGAATCCGCGCTTGTGGCCATGGTCACGAGGCCCTGAGCCGATGGCGCCCCTACGCCCCCCCAAGGCAGAGCATCAGCAGTCGCTTCGCGTGAAAGATCCGCGATTTCACCGTGCCGGGGGGGGTGCCTTCGATTTCCGAGATATCGTCGTAAGACAGGTCTTCGTAGAACGCCAGCCGGATCACGCTGCGGCGCTTTTCGTCCAGCCGGGACAGGCAGTCGCGCAGCTTGCGCGCATCGCCCGACGCGATGGCGGCGGCCTCGGGGCCGGGCGCGTCATCGGCGGTTTCGGGAATGTCCCCGCCCGGGCGAAGACGCCCCGCCGCGCGCAGCCGGTCCACCGTCTTGAACCGCGCGATGGCGTAGATCCACGTCTTGACCGACGACTTGCCCGCAAAGCCATCGGCCTTGCGCCAGACCGCCATCATGGTTTCCTGCATCACGTCCGCCGCGATGGCCCTGTCGCCGCAGCGCGACAGCACAAAGGCGGTCAGCCCGTCGAAATGGCGCCGGTACAGCGTTTCCATGGCGCAGCGATCCTTGGCCGCGACGCGCGCGACAAGCTGATGGTCGGTGATGTCGTCAGCCATGCGCGCCTCATGTCCGGAATATCGAATCTTTGGCACGGCCCCACCCACGGGGCAAGCGCGGGGCAAGCCGCATGACCGACCCGCTGCCCACCGATCCGGCCGAACATTACCGCACGCTGGGCGAGCTGACGGAAATCGCCATGCACGCCCCCGTGCTGGCCGAGATGGAACTGCGCCACATGGGCGAGGTGTTCCTGCGCCCGCTGGCGTTGGGCCAGTTGCGGCGCTGGCGCCGGGGCGGGCGCATCATCGGCGTGGCCACCTGGGCCTGGCTGAACGACGACACGGCGGCGGCCATGTTGCGCGATGGCGGCGTGATGCCGGATGCCTGGCAAAGCGGCGATCAGCTGTGGTTCATCGACGTCATCGCGCCCTACGGCGACCTGCGCGCCATTTCGCGCGACCTGCGCGCCCTGTTTCCCGGGCAGACCGGGCGCTCGGTGCGCTGGAACGACGACGGCAGCGTCCGCAAGGTCGGCGTTTTCCACATGTGATCGGGCCGCCCGAACTTTTTTCCGAAAAATGATGACCCAGCGTGAACCGGCGCGCCCCTGCCCGCGACCAAGGCCCATACGGCGCGGGAAACGGTCCTGAGCCGATGGACTTCAACCTCTGGCACAAGGGTTCACACCATGGGACGCGCAAAGAAATTCTTCAAGAAAGTCGGCAGCTTCATCACCGACCAGTTCACGCCGATCAAGCATGGCGACAGCGGCGACAATACCATCGACGGCAAGAACCTCGCGTTCAACAAGCTGTACGGCCATGACGGCGACGACAAGCTGACCGGCTTTGGCGCCCGCAACGAGCTTTACGGCGGGAATGGCGATGACAGGCTGCGCGCGCTGGGGGCCAGCAACAAGCTGGACGGGGGCGCGGGCAATGACCGGCTGGAAGGGCTTGGCGCCTGGAACGATCTGAAGGGCGGCACCGGCGACGACGAAGTGCTTGGCGTGGGCGCCTATAACGACATGAAGGGCGAAGACGGCAACGACCTGCTGCGTGGCATCGGCGCCTACAACAAGATGGACGGCGGCACCGGCGATGACACCATCGAGGGCATCGGCGCCTACAACAAGATGGATGGCGGCGACGGCAATGACGAGCTGCGCGGCGTGGGCGCTTTCAACCGGATGCGCGGCGGGGCGGGGTCGGACGTGATCGTCGCCATCGGCGCGGCGAACGATGCCGATGGCGGCACCGGGAACGACAGGATCACCGGGGTCGGCGGCGTCAACATTCTGCGCGGCGGCGCGGGCGATGACGAGATCACCGCCGTGGGCGGGTTCAACACCATCCAGGGCGGCGACGGCGAAGACCGCATCGTCGCGGTGGGCGGCGTCAACATCGTGGACGCGGGCGAGGGCGACGACCTGGTCATCAGCCTGGGCGGTGTCAACGTGATGGAAGGCGGCGCGGGCGACGACCTGATGATCGCGGCGGGCCTGGTGTCGACCCAGTCGGGGGGCGCCGGCGACGACGTGATGATCGCCGTCAGCGCGGGCAACTTCCAGAACGGCGGCGCGGGCGATGACATGATCTTTGCCCTTGGCGGGGCCAATATCCAGACCGGCGGGTCGGGTGACGACATCATGGTCGGCGTGGGCGTCGGCAACGCCCAGGACGGCGGCGCCGGCGACGACAAGCTGTTCGCGGTGGGCAATTACAACGTGCAGAACGGCGATGACGGCGATGACCTGATGGTCGCGCTGGGCCAGTACAACCTGCAGATCGGCGGCGCGGGCGATGACGCGATGTTCGGCCTTGCCACGCTGAACGTGCAGCACGGGGGCGCGGGCGATGACGTGATGGTGGGGCTTGGCTCGCTCAACGTGCAGATCGGCGATGACGGCGACGATCTGGGCTTTGCGGTGGGCAGCACCAACCTGCAACTGGGCGGGGCCGGGCGCGACGTGCTTGTGGGGCTGGGCAACACCAACATCCAGCACGGCGGGTCGGGCGATGACATTCTGGTCGCGGCCGGGTCGACCAACCTTCAGATCGGGGCCGCGGGGGGCGACCTGATGATCGGCGGCGGCACCGGCAACGTCCAGTTCGCGGGCGGTTTCGCCGACCTGCCCACCGGGATCAGCGGCGCGGGGCTTGATTTCGAACTGCCCGGCGGCGCGGTGCTGGACCTGTTCAACGAACATGTCACCCAGGCCGAACCCGACACCGAACAGAACGTGATGGTCGGCGCGGGGCGCGTGAACCTTCAGATCGGGGCGGCGGGCAACGACGTGGCCGTCGCGCTGGGCGAGGGCAACGTGCAGCTGTTGCAGGACGGGAGCGACATCGCCATCGCCGGCGGCAAGGGCAACCTGCAGCTGGGCGAGGGCGGCAGCGACATCATGATCAGCGCGCAGGCGTCGAAGAATTTCGGCGGCTCGCTGCAGTCGGGCGGCGCGGATGACGACATCATGGTGACCTTCATCAACGATGTCAGCGGCGATCCGGTGGGGCTGCAATTCGGGGACGAGGGCAACGACATCATGGCGATGGTGTCGCTTGATTTCCGCTACAACGACTATGGCGAACCCACGGTCAAGGGCATCGCCAAGGCCACCTTCCTTGACGGCGCCACCTTTCAGGCGGGCGGCGAGGGCAATGATCTGCTGATCAGCATGGTCGCCGATTTCGCCGTGCGCAGCGGCGGCGCGGGGGATGACACGTTCTTCAACATCGGCGAGGGCGGCTTTGCCTCGGGCGGCGAGGGCGATGATTTCATGGTCAGCGGCATCATCCCGTCCAGCCTGTACACCGGCGGCGAAGGCGCGGACATGATGATGGATTTCTCGGCCTACATGCGCCAGGCCTACGGGTTCGCCGGGGCGGTCGCCGATTTCTTCGACACGCTCGTGGCCGAGGTCGTGGGCGAAACAAGCGATGGTTTCAGCCTTGTGGCCCAGATCAACGACGCGATCGGCGAAGTCGCCGACATGCTGGACATCGTCAACCCCGGCGCCGTGGCGGCGGACCTGGCGCAGCAGTTCCTGACCACCTTCGTGCTGCCCGCGGGCAACACCTTCATCGGGGGGGGCGGCGATGATGTCTTCGGCATCGCCAGCGATCTGACCACCGCCATCGGCGGCGCGGGCGATGACAGCTTCATCGTCCATCTGGACGGGATCACCGACGTGACACTGTCCGACGGCAACACCCTGGGCGAGCTGGCCGAGATCGCCAAGACCGCGCTGGATTTCGTCGACACGCTGGCGGGGGGGAACACGGATGAAACCTCGAAGGCGGGCGGCACCGACACGGTCGAGCTGCGCGGCTTCAGCGTCGCGCCCGAGGATCTGAGCTTTGCGCGCACCGAAACCGACCTGGTGCTGACCGTCGCGACGCCCGAGGGCGCCAAGACGCTGACCTTTGCCGGCATGGGTCCGGCCGAGGGGGAAACCGACGTGTCCGGCCGCGTCGAGACGCTGCGCTTTTCCAGCGGCGACACGGTGACGGAAATCGATCTTGCCTCGGCCTTTGATGCCGGGCTGTTCGGCACCGCCGCCGATGCGGGGCTGACGCTGGCCTATGACGCGGCCCTGTTCGCGCCCTTCACCAGCGCCGGAACCACCGCCGGGGCGGACGCCGCGCAGGATCGCGTCGATGCCACCACCGCGCCGATCAAGGGCGCCTTCGCCGCGCTTCTGGACGGGCTGACCGACCTTGGCACCGCCGCGCTGGACGGGCTGACGAATGCCGCCGCCACCACCATCGAAGAGCGCCCCGAAGACCCCGACACCACCCCCGAGCTAAGCGCCGAACATCAGGCCATCGCCGATGCGCAGGGCACCCCCGGCGACAGCGCCGTCTCCCCCGGCACGGCCGAGCAGATCCCCGTCGAGGATCTGACCGATGTCGCCCCCCAGCGGGTCAGCAGCGATGATGTGGACCGCTCGCGCCTGACAAAGACGCTGGCCATGTCCAACGGGCTGGTGCTGGTGGTCTACAGCGATGACAACGACAACGGCGCCGACAGCATCCGTGGCCAGCTGCTTGATGCCAAGGGCACGCCCGTGGGCACCGAACTGACCTTCCTAAGCTCTGGTGTCGATGTCGCCAACTGGGACGCCGAGGCGCTTCCGGGCGGGCGGCTGGCCATCGTGGGCGACCGTGACAGCATGGTGGAAAAGGCGTTTCTCGTGACCGCGCAGGGCGAGCTGTACACGCTGCCCGACCCGGACAAGAAGACCAACTTCGTCGATGGCGCGGCGCGGGCCGACCTGACCGGCGGCGGCAGTGTCGAAGTGTCGGGCGTGGCCCAGGACGGGGTCGGCACCGGCAGGCTGACGGTCAAGCTTCGCGACAATGGTGGCGACGTGATCGAAACCATCAAGCTTGGCGAAAGCGGGCATCGCAACTTCCAGGCCGACGTGGTGGCGCTTGCGACGGGCGGCTTCGCGGTGGCCTATCGCAGCACCGACGGGATCGACAGCGACGTCTTCCTGCGCATGTTCGACGAAACGGGCGCGCCCGTGTCCGACCTTGTGCAGCCCTTCGACGGCGGCGCGGCGGATGAACATTCGCAGCCGGTGCTTGCGGCCCTTGGCGATGGCAGCGTGCTGGTGGTCTACAACAGCGACAACGGCAGCGACCGGATCATGGCCCAGCGGATGGATGCCTTTGGGCAGGCCATCGGCGCGCAGTTCGTCATCGCCGAGGGCGCAAGCGCGCACCCGTCGGTGGCCACGCTTGAGGACGGGCGCATCGCGATCACCCATGTCGAACCCAACGGCAGGGTGGTCACCCAGATCAAGGCGTTCGACCTAGATTTCCAGGGCGGCGAAGGGGACGAGCTGTTCAAGGGCAGCATCGGTGACGACAACGCCCAGGGCGGCGCCGGGGCCGACGCGTTGCTGGGCGCGGCCGGGTCCGACACGCTGTCGGGGAACACCGGCGACGATCTGCTGGACGGCGGCGCCGGGGCCGACACGCTTGATGGCGGCAACGGTGATGACGTGCTGTCGGGCGGTGGCGGCGATGACCTGCTGACCGGCGGTCAGGGCGCGGATGTCTTCGTCTTTGCCGACAGCGACGGGCTGCATTCGGGG
>CAXICP010000026.1:0-15703 GCA_964022595.1 uncultured Salipiger sp. | reverse complement strand
ACCCGAGATCCTGGGCCGGCTGGCCCTTGCGCCGCGCCCCGCCGAGGCGCTGGCCGCCTTTGACGGCTTCCTGTCCGGGTTGCCGGCGGGGGTGCAGCTTTTGTCGCTGTTCGATGCCAACCCCCAGCTTATCGACCTTCTGGTCGACATCGTGTCGACCTCGCCCGATCTGGCGCGGCACCTGTCGCGCAACGCGGGCGTGTTCGACGCGGTGATCGGGGGCGACTTTTTCGCGCCATGGCCGGGGCCGGGCGCGCTTGCCGCCGAACTTAGCGCGGTGCTAAGGCGCGAACGCGATTACGAGCGCAAGCTTGACATGGCGCGCCGCTGGGCAAGGGAATGGCATTTCCGCGCGGGCGTGCACCTGCTGCGCGGGCTGACCGAACCCGAAGAGGCCGCGCAGCACTATGCCGACGTGGCCGAAGCCTCGGTCGCCGCGGTCTTTCCCGCGGTCCAGCAGGATTTCGCCCGCAAGCACGGCACGGCGCCGGGGCGGGGCGCGGTCGTGGTGGGCATGGGCTCGTTGGGGGCGCGGCACCTGCACGCGCTGTCCGATCTGGACCTGATCGTCATCTACGATCCCGCCGGGGTCGAAGCGTCTGAAGGGCGCCGCCCGCTGCCCGCGCGCCAGTATTATGCGCGGCTGACGCAGGCGCTGATCACCGCGATGACAGCCCCCATGGCCGAGGGCCGCCTTTACGAGGTCGACATGCGTCTGCGCCCGTCGGGCAACCAGGGGCCGGTGGCGACCTCGCTGGCGTCCTTTACCGCCTATCAGCGCGAACAGGCCTGGGTCTGGGAACACCTGGCGCTGACCCGGGCGCGTGTCGTTGCCGGCCCTGCCGACCTTGCGCAGGAAGTGACTGCGCTGCGCGGCGATCTGCTGGCCGCGCCGCATGACCGGGACAAGGTGCTGGCCGAACTTGCCGCCATGCGCGCGCGCATCGCCCAGTCCCGCCGCGCCGGCGATCCGTGGGACCCAAAGAACGGGCGCGGGCGGATGCAGGACATCGAACTTTTCGCACAGGCCGCGGCGGTGCTGTCGGGCAAGGGGCCGCGCAGCACCGCGCGCGCGCTTGGCGCGGCGGCGACGCTGGGGCTTGTCAGCCGGGCCGATGCCGATCACCTGGCCGCCACGCACCGTCTGTGCTGGGCCTTGCAGATCGGCGCGCGCCTCATCACCGAGGGGCGGCTTGACCCGGCCAAGGTGGGAATGGTGGGCCGCGCCTTCCTGACGCGGCTGACCGGAACGCGCGATGCCGAAGACCTTGGCGCCCGGCTGGCCGATGCCGGCAACCGCGTCGCCGCGATCATCGACGCGGCCCTTCCGCAGCCCGGACCATGATGCGCCGCGACCAAAGACGCCCTTGCACGGGGGTGCGCCCCGCGCTTGACTGACCGGGCAGGAGGCCCCATGCCCGAATACGTCCCCATCGACATTCCCGCCAACCCCCGGCTTGCCCAGAACATCATCCATTTCGCCCGCGCCCTGCGCCGCGCGGGCCTGCCGGTGGGCCCGGGGCAGGTGCTGGACGCGGTGCGCGCCGTGGCGCAGGCGGGGTTCACCGACCGGATGGATTTCTACTGGACCCTGCACGCCTGTTTCGTGAACCGCCCCGAACAGCGGGTGGTCTTTGCGCAGGTCTTTCGCCTTTACTGGCGCGACCCGCGCTACCTTGAACACATGATGTCAATGATGCTGCCCGCGGTGCGCGGCGTGCAGGAAGAAAAGGCCGCCCAATCGGCCGAAAAGCGCGCGGCGCAGGCGCTGCTGGGCGACACCATGCCCGAACTGCCCCAGCCCGAGGGCGACGACGCCGCCACCCGGATCGAAGTCGACAGCCGCTTCACCGTCTCGACCGACGAACGGCTCAGGACGCTGGATTTCGAACAGATGTCCACCGACGAGATCGCCCGCGCCCGCCGGATGCTGGCAAGGCTCACGCTGCCGGTCAAACCCATCCCCTCGCGCCGGGGCATGGCGGCAGCGGCAGGCCCGCAGGTGGACTGGCGCCGCACCATGCGCGCGTCCATGCGCCAGGGCGGCGAGATGCGCGCGCTGTCCCGCCGCACGCCGCGCCCGCGCTGGCCCAACCTGGCGGTGCTGTGCGACATTTCCGGCAGCATGTCGCAATATTCCCGCATGGTGCTGCATTTCCTGCACGCGGTGGCCAATGAAAAGGGCGCGGGCTGGGCGCGGGTCCATGCCTTCACCTTCGGCACGCGCCTGACCAACATCACCCGCCACCTTGGCCAGCGCGACGTGGATGCCGCCCTGCGCGCCGCCGGGGCCGAGGCGCAGGACTGGAAGGGCGGCACCCGCATCGGGGCATCGCTGCGCGCCTTCAACCGCGACTGGTCGCGCCGCGTGATGGGGCAGGGCGCGGTGGTGCTGCTGATCACCGACGGGCTTGACCGCGACGACGCGCAGGCGCTGGGGCGGGAAATGGAACGGCTTCACCTCAGCGCGCGCCAGCTGATCTGGCTGAACCCGTTGCTGCGCTGGGATGGCTTTGCGCCCAAGGCGGCGGGCATTCGCGCCATGCTGCCGCATGTGGACAGTTTGCGCGCCGGCCATTCGATCCAGTCGCTCGAGGATCTGGCCGATGCGATCTCTCGCCCGGGGGATGCGGGCGAAAAGGCGCGGCTGATGGCGTCGCTCTAGGCGGCGCTGCGGCGCTTTGCCCATATTTTGAACCTTTCGCGTCACGGGCGCGTTGTTCTTCCCAAGCGCCGCCCCATCGCGGCACACCGGGAGAGAAGACATGACCCTGATCAAACCGCTTCTAAGCACCACCACCGCGCTGGCCCTGTTGGCCGGTCTCGCCGCGCCGGCGTCGGCGCAATCGCTATCCGACACCACCCCGCGCGAGCTTCTGGACGCGGCGCGCGCAGGCGAGCTGGACCTTGGCTTCGACACCACGACCCTAAGCCGCGATGAGCTGCTGGCCGAAATCGTGCGCGCCCGCGCCCTGTGCGACAGCGGCGCCGCGCCCGAAGCGCTGGCCTGCGATCGCATCGCGCAGCTGCCGGACCCGTCGGGCTGGCTTGCCGCGCCGGACGCTTCGGGCGGCGATAGTGCGAGCGAACCGGCGGTCGCCGCTTCGGAAGACGAGGCGCCGACCCTTGCAGAGCGCGCCGAAGAGATCGCGGGCGATAACGCCCCCGCCGTCGAACCGGCAGACGATGACGGCGTCGCAGCGCTGGCGCAGTCGCTGGCCGATGATGAAAACCCGCCCGCTGCTGCAGACCCCGAACCGCCCGTGACCGAAGACCAGCCCGCTGAGAACGACACGGTCGTGGAAAGCCCCGCGATAGACGCGCTTGCCGAAAAGCTTGACGCGCAGGCCGAGGAAATGCCCGTCGATCCGCCCGCCGCAGAGCCCTTGGTCGACGCGCCGCCGCTGACCGACACTGCTCCGCTGACCGACGACGCGCCGCTGACCGACGACGCCCCCGCGACTGCGCAAGACGCGCCCGCAAGCGCCGACGCCGAAACCAGCGCGCAAGCCGAAGCCGAAAACCCCGATCCCGACGCCCCCGAACGCGAGGCCACCAGCGCCGAACAAGCGGATATCGCGGCCCGCATCGCGGAGCAGGGCAGCGCCTCGGCCGCCGCAAGCGCAGAGTCCACCGATGGCGCCGAGCTGATCGAGGAAGAGCTGACCGATGAAAACACACGCAGCTCGTCCGAGGATTTCGACACCAGGATCGGCGCCGCGCCCGCGCAGGATACCGCCCGCGAAAAAGATGACGACGACGACGATGACGACAATAGCGCCCTGCGCACCTTTGGCGCCGCCGCGCTGGTGGGGCTTGGCGCCGTCGCCCTGAACGAGATGCTGGGCGACAACGCCCGGGTTGTCGAAAACAGCGGTGACCGCATCGTGGTGGAACAGGATGGCCAGTACCGCGTGCTGCGCAACGATGACGTGCTGCTGCGCCAGCCCGGGTCCGACGTGAAGACCTATCGCTACGACGACGGATCGACCCGCACCGTGGTCAGCCGCGACGATGGCGCCTCGGTCGAAACGGTCAAGGCCGCCGATGGCCGTGTGCTGCGCCGCACCCGGACCCTGCCGAATGGCGAAACGGTCGTGCTGTTCGATGACACCCGCGCCGAAACCGAGGTGGTCATCAACGACCTGCCGCAGGTCGAAAACGCGCCCACCCGCCGCATCAACTTTCAGGAGGTGAACGAAGACGAGCTTGCCGCCGCTCTTGCCGCCCAAAGCGCAACGCCCGCGGGCCGGCGCTTTTCGCTCAACCAGGTGCGCAACATCGACGCGGTGCGCCAGTTGGTGCCCGAAATCAGCGTGGATTCGATCAACTTTGCCACCGGCTCGGCCGCCATCCGCCCCGAAGAGGCGCGCGATCTTGCCGCGCTTGGCAATGCGATGAAGCGGGCGATTGCGCAGAACCCGTCCGAGGTGTTCCTGATCGAAGGCCATACCGACGCCACGGGCAGCTGGGGGATGAACCTTGCGCTGTCCGACCGGCGGGCGGAATCCGTGGCGCTGGCGCTGACGGAATATTTCCAGGTGCCGCCCGAAAACATGGTGCTGCAGGGTTACGGCGAGGCGGATCTTGCCATCGAAACCCAGCAGTCCGAACGGCGCAACCGGCGCGCAGCCGTGCGGCGCATCACCGAGCTGCTTCAGGGCAGCTAAGGCGCGCGCCCAAACTTAACCCGCCGGATGAAGATCCGGCGGAAAGTCTTTGTCAGACCATCATTTCCTTGGTCGCGGACAAGGTGATTTCGGGATAGTCGCGTACGATGCGGTCGATGTCCCATTGCAGCCGCGTCAGGTAGACCACGTCGCCATCGTTGTCATGGGCGATGTGCTGCTTGTTGGCATTCGCGAACTTGTCGACCGCCGCCTTGTCGCCATGTACCCAGCGTGCGCTGGTGAATTGCGAAGGTGCGAAGCGCACCGGCAGGCTGTATTCCTGTTCGATCCGCGCGCCGAGCACCTCGAATTGCAGGGCACCGACCACGCCGACGATGTAGCCCGACCCGATGTCGGGCTTGAACACCTTGGCGGCGCCTTCCTCGGCGAATTGGAACAGCGCCTTTTCCAGGTGCTTGGCCTTCATTGGATCGCCCGCGCGCACCGTCTGCAAAAGCTCGGGCGCAAAGGACGGAATGCCGGTGACCTTGATCGTCTCGCCTTCGGTCAGCGTGTCGCCGATGCGCAGTTGCCCGTGGTTGGGGATGCCGATGATGTCACCGGCCCAGGCTTCTTCGGCAAGCTCGCGGTCGGCGGCAAGGAACAGCACGGGGCTTGCGATGGCCATGGGCTTTTTCGTGCGCACATGCGTGAGCTTCATGCCCCGCAGGAAATGCCCCGACGCCAGCCGGACAAACGCCACCCGGTCGCGGTGCTTGGGGTCCATGTTGGCCTGCACCTTGAACACGAAGCCCGCGACCTTGGTTTCATCCGGCGCGATTTCGCGCGGGGTGGCGCGGGTGGGCTGGGGCTGGGGCGCAAGGCTGCCGATGCCGTCCATCAGTTCCCGCACGCCGAACGAGTTGATCGCCGAGCCGAACCAGATCGGGGTCAGGTGACCTTCGAGCACGGATTGCGCATCAAGGGGCGGCAGCAGGGCGCGCGCCATCTCGACTTCTTCGCGCAGCTTTTCCAGCAGTTCGGCGGGGATGTGCTGTTCCAGCTTGGGATCGTCCAGCCCGTCCAGCTTGATGGATTCGGCCACCTTGTTGCGGTCCGCCCGGTCCATCAGTTCCAGCCGGTTGCGGATCATGTCGTAGCAGCCCAGGAACTCGCGCCCCATGCCGATGGGCCAGCTTGCCGGGGTCACGTCGATGGCCAGGTTTTCCTGGATCTCGTCGATGATCTCGAACACGTCGCGCGCTTCGCGGTCCATCTTGTTGCAGAAGGTCAGGATCGGCAGATCGCGCAGGCGGCAGACCTCGAACAGCTTCTGCGTCTGGCTTTCCACGCCCTTGGCGCCGTCGATCACCATGATCGCCGCGTCCACCGCCGTCAGCGTGCGATAGGTGTCTTCGGAGAAATCCGAGTGGCCGGGCGTGTCGACAAGATTGTAGCGGAAATCGCCATAGTCGAACGACATGGCCGATGCGCTGACGGAAATGCCCCGTTCCTGTTCCATCTTCATGAAATCCGACCGCGTGCGGCGCGCCTCGCCCTTGGCGCGCACCTGTCCGGCCATCTGGATGGCGCCGCCATACAAAAGGAATTTTTCGGTCAGCGTCGTCTTGCCCGCATCGGGATGCGAGATGATCGCGAAGGTGCGGCGCCGGGCGATTTCCGGCGGAAGGGCGGGGCGGTTCGAGGGCGTGTCCAGCATGTGCGCGCGTATAGGCGCGCCGCGCGCCTCGCGCAAGCGGTGTGCGCGCGGCGCGGAACTTGCCGGGGGGCGCAATCGTTGGGGCGTCACAAGCCATCGGAGAAAGACAATGCCGAATCCCAGCCTCAAGAACGAAGACATGTACGAGGACCTGCGCGACAAGGGCATGTCCAAGCAAAAGGCCGCCCGCATTTCCAATGCCAAGGCCAACCCCGACATGCACCCGTCCAGGAAGGGCGGCAAATCCCCCGCCTACGAGGACTGGACCAAGGATGACCTTTACGGGCGCGCGCAGGAACTGGACATCGAAGGGCGCTCGGACATGTCCAAGGACGAGCTGATCAAGGCCTTGCGCAACACCTGAGCCCCGGCGCGCGATCCGGCAGATCGAAACCCCCGAGGGCGCAAAACGCCGCCGGCCCATTGCGCATGGCCCCGATGTGGCGTCAAATGGCTGAACGGCCACCGTTTTCCAAGCGCGGCAAACGGGATGGGCCGAACGGGAACGACAGGGGCGATGCGCATGGATCTGGGAATTTCGGGAAAACGGGCGCTGGTCTGCGCCTCGTCCAAGGGGCTGGGGCGCGGCTGCGCCGAGGCGCTGGCAGAAGCGGGCTGCACGTTGGTCATGAACGCCCGCAGCGAAGGCCCGCTGGCCGAAGCCGCCGAAGCGATCCGCGCCGAATACGGCGTGCCCGTCACCACGGTGGCCGCCGACATTGTCGACCCCGAGGGGCGCGCACGGGTTCTGCAAGCGGCGGGCGCTGTCGATATCCTTGTCACCAACGCGGGCGGCCCGCCCCCGGGTTACTGGACCGACTGGACCCGGGACGATTTCATCGACGCGCTGGATGGATCGATGCTGACGCCCATTGCGCTGATGCAGGCGCTGGTGCCGGGGATGATCGACCAGGGCTGGGGCCGGGTGGTCAACATCACCTCGCGGTCGGTCAAGGCGCCCTTGCTGCCGCTGGGCCTGTCGAATTCGGCGCGCGCGGGGCTGACCGGCTTTGTCGCGGGAACGTCCCGCCAGATCGCCGACAAGGGCGTCACCATCAACAACCTGCTTCCCGGCGTGCACGACACCGCACGCATCGACCAGATGGATGATGCCATGGCCGAGCAAAAGGGCATCACCCGCGACGAGGCGCGCCGCATCCGCGCGGCGGGCATTCCCGCGGGGCGCTACGGCGATCCGGCGGAATTCGGCCGGACCTGCGCCTTTTTGTGTTCGCAGCACGCGGGCTATATCGTCGGGCAGAACATCGTTCTGGACGGCGGCGAAACCTCTGCAACGATCTGATGCGGCGGCAAGGCGATTTCGGGTGCGGTCAACGGGGATGGTCCGATGGCTCGCGGACCTGACGGCAAGGGCGCGGCGCCCGGGTTCTCGCTTGCCGATCAGATCTTCAACGCGCGCAGCGCCGCCGATCTGGGGGCGCAATTTGCGACCCTTCCGGGGTTCGATGTTGAACGGTTCCTTGGCTCGGCCCTGCCGCGCTTTGCCGGGCTGGGCATCCACGCCCGGCTGAA
Source organism: uncultured Salipiger sp. (assembly GCA_964022595.1). Classification (GTDB taxonomy): domain Bacteria; phylum Pseudomonadota; class Alphaproteobacteria; order Rhodobacterales; family Rhodobacteraceae; genus Salipiger. The sequence goes on along the minus strand of CAXICP010000026.1, from coordinate 7,840 downwards.
CGTTCTGGCCGATGCGCTGGAAGAACAGCTTCCGCCCCGGTTCCCCGCCATGGCCGAGGCGCTGACGGCAACGATGCCGCCGCCGCTTGATCCCACCCGCGGCGACGATGATTTCGGCCGCTTCATCCACGCGGTCTATGGCGTGCTGGCCGCGCGCCACGGCATCGAGCAGCCCGAGCGCGCGCTGGACCTGCTGCATTGCGCCACGCAGCGGTTTTCCATGGAATACGCCATCCGCCCGTTCCTGAACCGCCATCCGGATCTGGTGTTGCAGCGGATGGAGCATTGGGCCGAAGACCCCCATTACCACGTCCGCCGCCTTGTGTCCGAGGGCACGCGCCCGCGTCTGCCCTGGGGCAGCGGGCTGACGCTGGACCCGCTGCGCCCGCTTGCGCTTCTGGACCGGCTGGCAAGCGATCCGACGCGCTTTGTCACGCGATCCGTGGCCAACCACCTGAACGATCTGTCAAAGCCCCACCCGGACGTGGTGCTGGACCGTCTGCGCGTGTGGCAGGGCAATGCGCCGACCCCCAAGGAACGCGACTGGATCGCGCGCCATGCGCTGCGCACGGCGATCAAGCGGGGCGAGCCGGGGGCAATGGCGCTGCTGGGCTATGCCACCGATCTGGAACTGGACGCGGCGCTGGATCTGCCGCGCGCGCTGCGCATCGGCGAACGCCTGTGCATCCGCGCCACGATCACAGGGCAGCGCGCCGCGCCGCTGCTGGTGGATTACCGCATCCGCTTTCACCGCCCCGGCGGGGTGGCGGAAAAGGTGTTCAAACTCAAGACGGCGCGGCTGGTGCCGGGAACGCCGCTGACGCTGGAAAAGCGTCACCTGATGAAGGGTGACGCCACCACCTTTCGCCTTCACCCCGGCCTGCATGCGGTGATCCTGCAGGTCAACGGGCGCGATGTTGCTTCCGGCGAATTCCTACTGCGCGACTGATTCCATCTGCGCGCTGCCTTTGATCCGGGTGGGATCGCGCAGCCAGCCGTGGGCAAAGCCCATCTTGTCGCGCACCCCCTGCGGCAGGACAAAGGGGTAAAGGTCGGACAGATCCATCGCCCGGTTCACATGGTTGATCGCGATGGCAAGATCCACCGCCATGGTCAATTCGTGTTCCGTGTCGGACGCCGCATAGGCATCGTGCCCCGCCTCGGGGCCTTCGGGAAGCGCAAGGTTGCCCGCGGCGGCGCTGTCCACAAGGTCGATCAGGTGCAGCAGGTGAGCGACGGTTTCGGCCCAGTCTTCATGCGGGTGGGCGGTGGCATAGCTGGTGATATGGGTTTCATCCGCAGGGCGGGGATCGGCGTAATGCCGTTTCAGCGCCTCGCCATAATCGGCGCGCTCATCACCGAAGCGGGCGCGGAATTCGGACAGGAACCGCGCATCCTCGGCCAGGCGCAGTTGCAGGAAATGCGCGGTCTCGTGGCGCATGTGGCCCAGCATGGTGCGGTAAAGCTCGCCCAGGTTCTCTTGCCTTTTGGCCAGTTCGGCATCGCTGGATTCAGTGACATTGATGGTGATGATGCCGTCGGCATGGCCCATGATGATGTCGACCTCGCCCTTGGCGGTCTGTTCGGACAGCATGCGGAACACCGGGCGCTTGCCCGTATCGGCGGGCGTGAACCAGCCCCAGCGCATGAGGTTGGCCAGCATCCAGCGCTTGGACAGCTCGGCCGTGGCCCAAAGACCGATGTTGTCCCCCTCGCGCAGGTCCGGGGTTGTTTCGGTCATCGCGCAGGCGCGGCAATACCCGTCTCCCTCGGCGATCCAGTTGCACCCGATGGCGCCCCGGTTGCTGCAAGGCGTCGCCTGCGTGACCATGGTCTGGGCGTCGGGGTCGAAGTGAACCTCGGCCCCGCAGCTGCAGGTGGTGTTTCGGAAATAAAGGTCCGTTCCGCAGTCCGGACATTTGAAGATTTGCATTGTTGGGCCCCGCCCGAGGATATGACAGGGCACAACGATCCGCAGGCCGCGCGGGTTCCCGATCCCCGCGCGGAGGGCGCATTATTCGGTATCGGTGCCCCGCAGCGCAAGGATCGCGACGATGCCGATCGCCGCAAGCCCGGCCACCGCGATGTTCAGCGGCGCGGTGTTCGCCACGATCACCGCCACCAGCGCCCAGATCACCGTGATCCCGTAAAGCGGGGCGCGGTGCAGCCGGTATTGCACCACCAGCGCCAGCGCCAGCGCGATGGTCAGCCCGACCAGCGCCGCCGGGGTGGGGGGCAGAATGCCAAAGCCCCCCAGCAGCAACCCGATGGACACCGGCGCCGCCGCGCTAAGCCAGCCCGCAAACACCGCCAGCGGCGAGGTCTGCAGCCAGCGGTCCATGTCGCCGGCGCGGAACAGCGCGATCAGCGCCGCGATCAGCATCACCCAGATCAGCACCGCCGCCGCGATGGGCGACAGCTTGGCCACCGGCAGCCAGATCGCGCCCACGACAAGGCCGACCAGCAGCGGCTTGCGGTGGGGCGTCCAGTCCGGATCTTCCGCCCGCTTGAACAGGCCGAACCCGGTGCTGGCGATCAGCCACAGGTAGATCAGCCCCCAGATCGCGAAAGCATAGCCCGCCGGTTGAACCGGAGGGTGATCCTGCGGCACCGGAAAGGCACCCGGGTCGAAACCGCCGAAATCGGGCACGATGAACGGGCCCGCCGCAAACGCCAGCGAGGCCAGGAAAACAAGAGCCGCCCAGATCTTTTCCATCGGTTCAGACCAGCGCGCCATCGGCGGTCAGAGTGGACTTGCCGCCAAGCCAGGGGCGCAGTGCCTCGGGCAGCACGACCGAGCCGTCCGCCTGCTGACCGTTTTCCAGCACCGCGATCAGGCAGCGGCCCACGGCAAGGCCGGACCCGTTCAGCGTGTGCACGTATTCGGGCTTGCCGCCGCCTTCGGGCTTGAAGCGCGCGTTCATCCGGCGCGCCTGGAAATCATCGCAGACCGACACCGAGCTGATCTCGCGGTAGCTGTCCTGCCCGGGCAGCCAGACTTCGATGTCATGGGTGCGCCGGGCGCCGAAGCCCATGTCGCCCGAGCACAGGACCACGGTGCGATAGGGCAGCCCCAGCTTTTCCAGGATGCCCTGCGCGCAGCCGGTCATGCGGTCAAGTTCCTCGCGGGATTTGTCCGGGTGGGTGACCGACACCATTTCGACCTTTTCGAACTGGTGCTGGCGCAGCATGCCGGCGGTGTCGCGCCCGGCGCTGCCGGCTTCGGACCGGAAACACTGGGTGTGGGCGACGTAGCGGCGCGGCAGGTAGGATTCGTCGATGGTCAGCCCGTTGACGATGTTGGTCAGCGTCACCTCGGCGGTGGGCACCAGCCACCACCCCTCGCGGGTCTGGTAGCTGTCTTCGCCGAATTTCGGCAACTGCCCGGTGCCCAGCATCATCTCGGTCTTGACCAGCACCGGGGTCCAGGTTTCGGTCAGCCCGTTTTCCTCGGTGTGGGTGTCCAGCATGAACTGCGCCAGCGCGCGGTGCAGCCGCGCCACGGCGCCCGACAGCACGACGAAGCGCGCGCCGGAAAGCTTGGCGGCGGTTTCGAAATCCATGCCCTTGCGCACGCCGGGCAGCTCGTAATGTTCCAGCGGCTTGAAATCCAGGCTTGCCGGCGTGCCCCAGCGGTGGATTTCGACGTTGTCTTCCTCGTCCGCGCCTTCGGGCGTGTCGTCATAGGGCAGGTTGGGCACGCCCATCAGGATGTCGGAAAGCTGGGCGTCCAGATCCTTGGCGCGGGCCTGCATGGCGGCGACCTCGGCCTTTTTCTCGCCCACGAGGGCGCGCAGCCGTTCGAATTCGGCTTCGTCGCCGCTGGCCTTGGCCTTGCCCACCAGCTTCGAGGCCTTGTTCTGTTCGGCCTGCGCGGTTTCGGCGGCGTGGATCGCGGCGCGGCGTTCCTCGTCGATCTTCAGAACGGCGGGCGATTGCGGCGCCATCCCGCGGCGAGACAGCGCCGCATCCCATGCGGCGGGGTTTTCTCGGATCGCGCGAATGTCGTGCATCGTCCCATGTCCTTTTCGTCGGGGTTCGAGTCGCGGCGGTTATGCCCCTTTTTCAATCCCGAGGGTAGGGGGCGCCCCCCGCCAGTCGCCCGCGCAGCCATTCGTCCACCGGCACCACCAGCGCATCGCCTCCCGATTGCGCCACGACGACGCCGGTGATCGCCCAGAAATCGCCCTCGCGCACCAGCGCCGGGCTGCCGGAATTGCCGTTGACCACCGGGCAGTTCAGGCGCAGCAGCCGATGCACCGGCGTGCCCGGGCAATCGAAGCGCGCGCGCAGCCTGTGGGGGTGCGCGTTCTGGTAGCCGACGATTGCATATGGCGCGCCCTGCCGCGCGGTCAGCGGCAGCGGGGGCAGGTCGATCGGGGTGTCCAGCGTCAGCAGCGCCATGTCGTGTTCGATGTTCAGGCGCGCGCCGGCATAGGCGGCGGGGTGCACCTCGACCTTGGCGATCCCGCTGGCAGCGACGTATTCGCCCCCCAGCCAGCCCGCGACGAAGGTCACGTCATCCATGTTGACCGGCACCCCCTGCTGCCCGCCGACGCAATGGGCCGCCGTCAGCACCAGGTCGGGCGCCACAAGGCTGCCCGTGCAACTGCCCCGGCTGGCAAACCCGCCGATATTGACGCGCCCGACGGCGTTCCACTGCGGCTGATCCCCGAGGGGAAGCGGCACCAGAGGCCGGGCGAGGGCCGGGGCGGCGAAAAGGATGAACAGCAGCAGGATCATCGCGGATTGCCCGAGTCCATGCCGATGGAGTGTTGCCATTCGCGCCAAGCTTTTTCGAAGTCCTCCCATTCGAGTTCGTCTGCCACCCAATGGGCGGGCCGGTTCGGATCACCCGGCAGGATTGTTCCATCAGCAAAGATATCCTGCCAAAACGGCTGCAGTTTTGCTATTGTCGTATCATTCACATAGCTCAGCGCGGCACCGCGAAGATTGGCACCTCTGAGGTCCGTGCGGTCGTCCATCTGCGCTTCGCGGAGGTCGGCCCCCTGCATCTGGGCCCTGCTGAATTTCGCCCCCTGCATCTTTGCGTCTGTGAGGTCCGCCCCCTGCATCTGCGCCTCGCGGAATTGTGCCCCCTGCATCTGCGCCTTGCTGAGATTTGCTTCCTGCACCTGCGCCCAGCTAAGGTGCGCGCCCTGCAAAGACGCCGACCGAAAACTGGCGTTGCGGAAATCAAGTGAAGTCAAACGCGCGCCTTGCAGGTTTGCCTCCTCAAGGTCGATCGGCAGCGTATTTTGTTTGATGCCGCTGGTAAGTGTTAGCCGCCCCAGGCTGCGGGCGGCATTTTCCATGTCAGAACGGATTTCAAGGCGCCTTGCCCAAGCGCGCATCGCAGCGATGCTTGCATCCTCGTCGATTTTGCCAAGCCGCTCCAGCGCCTCCTGCTTCGTCACTGGCGCCCCGCGCGGGGCGGCCTGTTGCATATCCCTGACGTCCATCCAAAGATGGCGCTCTGGCGGGTGTTCACGGGACAGCTCGCGTATGTAGACGCTCAGCAGCCGGGCGAGGCGTTCGGCGGTCGCTTCGTCGGGGCGAACCTCGCTGCGTTCGCGCAGCAGCCCCTCCAGCCGGTCGATGGCGGCGTTGCGACGGACGACGTCGTCTTCCCATGCGTTGAACCGCGCCTCGCCGTCCTTGGGCGCAAGCGTCACCTGGCGTTGTGCATGCAGGTCGGCGGCGGCTTCGGTGATTTTCTGGTTGAACAGGGTTTCATCAGCAAGATGCGCCTGCTGGCGAGCAAGGCGCAGCCGGTTCAGCGTGACAGGAAACGCCACAAGCGCCCCCAGCACCGCCGTCAGCCCGGCGATCTGCGCAAGCCGAAAGCGGAAATCCCATGTGGATGCAGCGCCGCGCCCCTGTAATTCGCTCCAAAACCGGGTGATGATGGTTGGCCTGTCCGGGGCCATGGCCTGCCAGAGAACATCCAGCACCAAGGCGAAAAGCCCTCCGGTCAGAACCAGCACCAGCAGCGACCACAGGGATGCGCCCAGAATGAACAGTCCTTGGGGCAGCGAGTCCAGCCCAAGGGTTTTCTGGGCTCTTGATGGTTCGGACCCTCGGGACAGGCCCTGAATCATCGCGTGGACGAGAAACGTCGCAGCGATGACGCCCAGCAAGGAAACCCAGCGCCAGAATATCACCTCCGGGACGGCCAGTGTGGTCGTGCCATCCATCCGTCTTGTCCCCGCTCCTTGCGCCCGTGCGCTTGTCATCGACCCTAGCGACGCAGGGGCATTCTCGCAATCTGGTGTGGCCACGCGCCCTTGCGCCCGAACCCGCCTTGCATCGGCCCCCGTACACACATAGGTTCCGCGCGACCAAAAGACCGGGGCAAGGCCCCCAGAACATTCCAACGAGGAGCCCCCCATGGACACCAGCGCCATTGCCCAGTTCGTCCCGCTTATCCTGATCTTCGGGATCATGTACTTCCTGCTGATCCGCCCGCAGCAGAAGAAGGTGAAAGAGCACCAGAAGATGGTCGCCGCCCTGCGCCGGGGCGATCAGATCGTGACCCAGGGGGGCATCATCGGCAAGGTGGCCAAGGTCAAGGAAAACAACGAGATCGACGTCGAGATCGCCGAAGGCGTGAAGGTGCGCGTCGTGCAAAGCACGATCACGCAGGTGCTTTCCAAGACCGAGCCGGCCGAAAGCTGATCCCCGAACAGACCGAAGTAGGCGCCGCAGATGTTGCAGATCGAAACCTGGAAACGCGCCCTTGTCTGGGCGCTCGTGGTGGCGGGGCTTGCACTTGCGGCGCCGAACCTCTTTTATAACCGCGTCGAGTCCCACAACGACGCGGTCAAGGCCATCGAAGCCTCGGGCGCGACCGCCGAGCTTGAAGCGCAGGCGGCCAGCTGGCCTTCGTGGCTGCCGTCGAACCTTGTGAACCTCGGGCTTGACCTGAGGGGCGGCGCGCATCTTCTGGCCGAGGTCAAGGTGGCCGATGTCTACCAGTCGCGCATGGAAGCGCTCTGGCCCGAGGTGCGCGATGCGCTGCGCGATGCGCGGGGCGAGGTCGGCACCATCCGCCTGCAGGACAGCGCCCCCGGCACGCTTCGGGTGCGCATTTCCAACCCCGACGGCATGGCCCGCGCGCTTGAAGTTGTGCGCGGTCTGGCCCAGCCGGTGGTGTCGCTTACCGGCGCGGGTTCGACCGACATCGAGGTGTCGGGCGATGGCAGCGATCTGACGGTGCAGCTGTCCGAAGCCGAACGCCAGGCGACCGACGATCGCACCATGCAGCAATCGCTGGAAATCATCCGCCGCCGCATCGACGAGGTCGGCACGCGCGAACCGACGATCCAGCGCCAGGGCGCCGATCGCATCCTGATCGAGGTGCCGGGCCTTGGCTCGGCCGACGAGCTCAAGGCGATCATCGGCACCACGGCGCAGCTGACCTTCCAGGCGGTGGAAAGCCGCACGACCAATCCCAACGAACAGGTCGGCGTGGGCAACGAGCTGGTCCCGTCGATGAACGAGGACGGCGTGTATTACGTGCTGGAACAGGCGCCCGTCGTCACCGGCGAAGAGCTGACGGATTCCCAGCCCTCGTACGATCAGAACGGGCGCCCGGCGGTGACCTTCCGCTTCAACCCGTCGGGGGCGCGCAAGTTCGGCGATTACACCGCATCCAACATCGGATCGCCCTTTGCCATCGTGCTGGACGACGAGGTGATCCCGGCCCCGGTGATCCAAAGCCACATCCCCGGCGGGTCGGGCATCATCACCGGCAATTTCACGGTCGAGGAATCGACCAACCTGGCGGTGCTGTTGCGCGCAGGTGCGCTGCCGGCGGGCATGGATTTCCTCGAAGAAC
>CAXICP010000025.1:0-15872 GCA_964022595.1 uncultured Salipiger sp. | reverse complement strand
CCCGCCAGCTGGTGCATGGCGTGATCGAGGGCGTCGGCGGCTACGGCAACTGCTTCGGCGTGCCGACCGTGGGCGGCGAGGTCCGGTTTCACCCCGCCTACAACGGCAACTGCCTGGTCAACGCCTTTGCCGCGGGCCTCGCGGACGCGGACAAGATCTTTTATTCCGCCGCGTCGGGCGTGGGCCGCCCGGTGGTCTACCTTGGCGCCAAGACGGGCCGCGACGGCGTTGGCGGGGCCACCATGGCATCGGCCGAATTCGACGAGACCATCGAAGAAAAACGCCCCACGGTGCAGGTGGGCGATCCGTTCACCGAAAAGCGCCTGATGGAAGCGACGCTGGAACTGATGCAGACCGGCGCCGTGATCTCGATCCAGGACATGGGCGCGGCGGGCCTGACCTGTTCGGCGGTGGAAATGGGCGACAAGGGCGGGCTTGGCATCCGGCTTGACCTTGAAAAGGTGCCCCAGCGCGAAAAGAACATGGCCGCCTACGAGATGATGCTGTCCGAAAGCCAGGAACGCATGCTCATGGTGCTTGATCCCAGCAAGGAAGCCGAAGCCAAGGCGGTGTTCGACAAATGGGATCTGGATTTTGCCATCGTGGGCGAAACCATCGACGAGGATCGTTTCCTCGTGGTCCATCACGGCGAGGTCAAGGCCGACATGCCGCTGTCGCGCCTGTCATCCTCGGCCCCCGAATACGACCGCCCCTGGGCCGAACCCGAACCCGCCACCCCGCTGGAAGACGTGCCCGGGGTCGACCCGATCGACGGGCTGCGCGCGCTGCTGGCGTCGGTGAACTACTGCTCGCGCGAATGGGTGTATGAACAATACGACAGCCAGGTCATGGCCGACACCATGCGCATTCCCGGCTTTGGCGCGGGCGTGATCCGCGTGCACGGCACCGACAAGAAGCTGGCATTTACCTCGGACGTGACGCCGCGCTACGTCAAGGCCAACCCGGTTCAGGGCGGGCGGCAGGCGGTGGCCGAAGCCTATCGCAACCTGTCGGCGGTGGGCGCGCTGCCGCTGGCGACGACCGACAACCTCAATTTCGGCAATCCGGAAAAGCCCGAAATCATGGGCCAGTTCGTGCAGGCCCTGCGCGGCATCGCCGAAGCCTGCGCGGCGCTGGACATGCCCATCGTGTCGGGCAACGTGTCGCTGTACAACGAAACCGACGGCGCGGGCATCCTGCCCACCCCGACCATCGGCGCCGTGGGGCTGATCGCCGCCGGTGAAGAGCCGATCCTTGGTTATGCGCGCGATGGCCATGTGGCGCTGATGGTGGGCCGCCCCGGCAGCCACCTGGGCCAATCCGCCCTGCTGGCCGAGGTGTTCAACCGCGAAGACGGCGACGCCCCCCATGTCGATCTGGACGAGGAACGCCGCAACGGCGAATTCATCCGCAACAACCGCGCCTGGATCAACTGCTGCACCGACCTGTCCGACGGCGGGCTGGCGATGGCGGCCTTCGAAATGGCCGAAGCGTCGGGAACCGGCGTGCAGCTGGACAGCGCCGACACCGCCGAGCTGTTCGGCGAAGATCAGGGCCGTTACCTTATCGCCTGCAACTACGACAGCGCCGAGGCGCTGATGATCGAGGCGGGCAAGGCGGGCGTGACGATCTGTTCGGTCGGCAAGTTCACCGGCGACACGGTGAAATTCGGCGGCGCCGAAGCATCGCTGGCGGACCTGCAGGCGGTCTACAAGAGCAGCTTCGGCGCAACCTTCGCCTGAACGGAAAGGCGGCGGCGCCCTGCGGCGCCGTCGCTACCCGGTCTTGTTCAAAGCCCGTAAAGCGCGCCGAACTTCTGTTCCAGATAGGCCAGCAAGGGCCCTTCGTCCGGGGCGTGGCCACAGGCGCGGGTGATGACCTCGCGCGGCTCGTAAAGCCCGCCGAACTGCTGCACGTTCTCGCGCAGCCAGCCGGTGGCCGCCGAAAGATCCCCCGCCGCCATCTGCGTTTCCAGATCGGGCACCGCCGCGCGCAACGCCTCGTGCAGGCAGCCGGCATAGACATTGCCCATCGTGTAGGTCGCGAAATAGCCGAACAGCCCCGCCGACCAATGCACATCCTGCAGCACGCCATCCGACGGGCGGTCCACCGCAAAGCCGAAATCCGCCGCGAACCGGTCGTTCCAGGCGGCTTCCAGATCGGTGACCGCAAGGTCTCCGGCGATCAGGGCGCGTTCAAGATCGAAGCGCATCAGCACGTCCAGGTTGTACTGCCCCTCGTCCGCCTCGGTGCGGATGAACCCGTTTTCCAGCCGGTTGACCGCCCGGTAGAACGCTTCGGGCCCGTCCAGCCCAAGATCTCCGAACGCGTCGGTCATCTGCCCGTAAAGCCAGGCGGTGAAGGCGCGCGAGCGCCCCAGCTGGTTTTCGTAAATGCGGCTTTGGCTTTCATGCACGCCCATCGACACGCCCTCGCCCAGCGGCGTGAACCGGTAGCTGGGCCGGATCGCCTGTTCATAGGCGGCGTGCCCGACCTCGTGGATGGTGGAATAGGCGCAGTTGAACGGGTCGATCTCGTTGGTGCGGGTGGTGATGCGCACATCGTCCCCCGAGCCAGAGCTGAACGGATGCACCGCCTTGTCGATGCGCCCGCGCGCGAAATCATAGCCAAAAACCTCGGCCAGCTTGCGCGACAGGGCCATCTGGGCCTGCGCGTCGAACGTGCCGACCAGCGGCGCGGGCTGCGGGCGATCAAGGCACGCCTGGCGCAGCGCCACAAGCCGGGGGCGCAGTGCCCCGAACATCGCCGCCAGCTGCGCGGCATCGGCGCCCGGCTCGTAATCCTGAAGCAGCGCGTCATAGGGATCGCCCCCGGCGGCCAGCGCCGCGCCTTCCTCGCGCTTCAAGGCGACGACCTCTGACAGCACCGGCAGGAACGAGGGCAGGTCATCATCGGCGCGCGCCCGCGCCCAGGCCTGGTGCGCGCGGCTGGTCAGACGGGCCAGCGCGGTGGCAAGATCCGCCGGCACGCGCGTGGCACGGTCATAAGACCGCCGGATGTGACGGATCTGCGCGCGCCCCTCATCATCAAGCGCGGCGGGGTCGATCGCGTCGAGCCAGGCGCCGATGCGCGGATCGGTGCGGCGGGCATGCAGCACCGACTCCATCGCGGCGCCCTCTTCGGCGCGCTGGTCGCCCGCGCCCGGCGGCATCACGGTTTCCTGGTCCCAGCCCAGACGGCCCGCCACCTGCGCAAGCGCGCCGGTTTCGCGCTGATGGCGCATGAGGTCTTCGTAATCGCTCATTTCGTGTTTCCCCGAATGGATTGAACCCTGGGGTATTGCGCCCCGAAACGTGCCCGGATGATCAGCACCCACAGCAGCACGGCGCCCAACTGGTGGGTGATCGCGATGTGCATCTGCGCCCCGTGCAGCACCGTGACGATGCCCAGCACCACCTGCAGCGTCATCATCGCCATCACCGCGTTGAAGCGCAGGCGCGTGTTCGGGTTGGGCGATTTGCGCGCCCGCAGCCATGTCACGACGCCGAACGCGAACAGCAGGTAGCCGGCCATGCGGTGCATGAACTGAACAAGCCCGGGTTCCTCGAAGAAATTGCGCCACCAGGGCGACAGCTGAAAGGGCTCGGGCGGGATGAACCCGCCCGCCATGAGCGGCCAGTCGGTATAGGTGCGGCCCGCGTCGATCCCGGCCACCAGCGCCCCCAGCAGGATCTGCAGGAAGGCGAAATGCATCAGCCCCGTTCCCATGGAATAAAGCTTGGCCTCGCGCACCCGGCGGGCCTGCATCAGTTCACGCTCGCTGCGCCCAAGGGCAAAGACGTACCACGCGATCAGCCCGAAGATGACGAACGCAAGACCAAGGTGGATCGCAAGCCGGTAGGACGCGACATCCAGCATCTCGCCGTCCAGCCCCGAGGCCACCATCCACCAGCCGATCGCCCGCTGCAGACCGCCAAGCGCACCCAGCCCCAACAGCCGCGGCACCCAGCCCGCGGGGATCTTGCGCGCCACCAGAAAGCCCACAAATCCCACCGCCCAGACAAGGCCGATCACCCGGCCAAGCTGGCGATGCCCCCATTCCCACCAGTAGATGCCCTTGAACTCGGCAAGGGTCATCTGGTTGTTCTGCAACTGGAATTCCGGGATCTGGCGGTAAAGGTCGAATTCCGCCTGCCAATCGGCGGCGTTAAGCGGCGGCAGCGCGCCGCTCAGCGGCTTCCACTCGGTGATCGACAGGCCGCTGTCCGTCAGACGGGTCATTCCGCCCACAAGGATCATCACCGCCACAAGGGCGAAGATCACCATCAGCCAGATGCGAATGGCGCCTCTTGCGCCGACCTGCTGGCGGTCGATCATGCCGCCCGCCGGGGCGACCTTGGTCTGCTGGGTACCGACCTCTTCGAAGAGCTTGCGCTTTTCGGCCATGGATCACCTCATGTCGTCATGTCGCGGCGGACGATAGGGCGCCGCCTGCCCCGCTTCAAGTTGGCGCTCAGCCGCGCTCTTTCCAGCGCACCATCTGTCGCATGATGCCATGCAGCGTGCGCACGTCCTCGCTGGTCAGGGGCATGCGGCTCCAGAGATTGCGCAGCGTCAGCTTCATCGAACCCGCCTTGTGCTCGGGAAAGAAGAATCCGGCGGTTTCCAGACGCTCTTCGTAATGCTCGGCCAGTTTCTCGACCTCGATGGTGCTGGCCCATGCGGCGCCAGCCATCTCGTCGCGCCGCGCGTCGATCTCGGCGCTGGCGCGGCGCCATTCATAGGCGCACAGCAAGACGCATTGCGCCAGGTTCAGCGACGGGAACTCGGGGTTCACCGGAACCGAAATCAGCGCGTTGGCCTGCGCCACATCGGCGTTCTCCAGCCCGGCGCGCTCGGGGCCGAACATCACCGCGACCTTGCCGCCCTCGGCCAGCCGGGCCGCGGCCGCGCGCATCGCCTCTTCGGGGGAATAGACCGGCTTGGTCAGGCCCCGCTGGCGCGCCGTGGTCGCGAAGACCAGGTCGCAATCGCCCACCGCGCCCGCCACGTCCTGCGCCAGCAGCGCATCATCCAGCAACCGCCCCGCGCCCGAGGCCATGGCGGAGGATGCCGGGTTGGGCCAGCCGTCGCGCGGGCTGACAAGCCGCATCCGATCCAGCCCGAAATTCCACATCGCCCGCGCCGCCGCGCCGATGTTTTCCCCCATCTGCGGGCGCACCAGAACAAAGGCTGGCTGTCTTGGATCGCTTGGCATGGGCCCTCCGTCAGCTTTGGCGCCTGACTAAGCCCGCCGCCCCCGAAGGGCAAGCCGCCATGCACCGAGGGGTCGAAGGGACGGTGGGCGGGGCGCCTCTGCCAACGGCAGACAGCGTCCGACCCCGTCCCTCACAGCTTCGAAGAGATCACGCCGGTGTTGAAACCGCCCTTGCGCAGCTCTCCGTTCAGGCGCTGATGCTCGATCTTGGGGCACCGATCCATCACCACGTCCAGCCCGCGCGCACGGGCAAGCTGCGCCGCCGCCTCATGCACCACGCCGACCTGCATCCAGACCGTGCGCAGTCCCGGCAGATGGGCCAGCGCCTCCTCGACGATGGGCGGCACCGCCTCGGTGCGGCGAAAGATGTCCAACATGTCCACCTCGGGGGGCAGATCCGCCACTGCCCCGCGCATGGTTTCACCGAACAACACCGCGCCCGCATGGCCGGGGTTCACCCCGATCACCCGGTAGCCGCGCAAGCTGAGATAGCGCGCGACGTAATGGCTGGGGCGCACCGGGTTGGGCGACAAACCCACCACCGCGATCACCCGCGTTCGGTCCAGAATCCGCTTGAGCTCTGCATCGGTCATCCCCGATCTAGCACATGCCTTGGCGCCGCGGGCAAGCCCCTAGAGCAACAGCAACACCAGCAATTGCGGCGCAAAGATCCGCAGCCCCATGACCAGCGGGTAGACGCTGGCATAGGCAACCGCCGCCGCCGGGCTTGTGCTTTGCGCATTGGCAAAGGCCAGCGCGGGCGGATCGGTCATCGACCCCGCCAGCACCCCGCACAGCGACAGGTAGTTGAACCCGAACACCGCCCGCGCGACGAACCCGACAACCAGCAGCGGGATCAGCGTGATCAGCGCGCCATAAAGGATCCAGGCCAACCCCTCGCCATGCAGCAGCGTGTCGACAAAGCGGCCCCCCGCCTTCAACCCCACCACCGCCAGGAACAGCACGATGCCGAACTCGCGCAGCGCATGGTTCGCAACCGGAGGCATCGCCCAGGCGAACGGCCCCCAGCTGCCCAGCCGCCCCAGCAGGATCGCCACCACCAGCGGCCCCCCCGCCAGCCCCAGCTTCAGCGGCGCGGGCAACCCCGGCAGCGCCAGCGGGATCGACCCCAGCAGCACCCCCAGCGCGATGCCCAGGAACAGCCCGGGAAAATCCACCATGTCCAGCTTGGCGTGCTGATCGCCCAACACCCCGCGCACTGTCTCGATCGCATCCCTGGCGCCGACCACCGTCACGATGTCGCCCAGCTGCAAGATGCTGTCCGCGCGCGGCGACAGCTCGACCCCCGCCCGCATGATCCGGCTGATGGTCACGCCGTAAGCCGTGTCGAGCGCCAGCGTGCGCAGCCTGTGCGACGCCGCGTGCCTGTCGGTCACCACCATCCGGCTCCAGCGCAGGTCGGTGCCCCGCGTGGACAGCGGCGTGTCGACCGCCTCGCCCAGGATCATCTGCATGGCGTGGATCCGGTCCGCCGGCCCGACCAGGTGCAGCACGTCGCCCACATGCACCACCGTGTCGCGGCGCGGCACGATCAGCCCCTGCCCGCCCTTCATCCGCGAGGCCACCAGCCCGTCGTCGAACAGCCCCGGCACCTCGCCCAGCGGACGCCCGTCGAAATTGCTGTTGCGCACCGCCACGTTCAGCGCCGGAAGGCTGGCCGGCGCGCCCTTGCGGTTGGCGCGCTCGGACGCCTCGGCCTCGGCGGCGACATCGATCCCGAAGGCAAAGCGCACCAGCAGCATCGACAGCAGAATCCCCACGATCCCGAACGGATAGGCGATCGCATAGCCCAGCGGAGGCGCGGCGACATCCGCCGCGCTTGCGCCCACATCGCTCAGCGCCTGCACGGCCGCGCCCAGCCCCGGCGTGTTCGTCACCGCCCCCGACATCAGCCCGACAAGCTGCGGCACCGGCACGTCGAACACCAGCCCGACCGCCACCGTCACCAGAACCCCCAGCACCACGATGGCCGCCGCCGCAAGGTTGAACTGCAACCCGGCCTTGCGCAGCGAGGCAAAGAACCCCGGCCCGACCTGCACCCCAATGGTGAAGACAAACAGGATCAGGCCGAATTCGCGCAGCACCTCGAACATCTCGGCGCTGAAATGGATGCCTGCCCGCGCCGTCAGATCCCCCAGCGCGATGCCCGCAAACAGCACGCCGCCAATGCCCAGACCAATGCCCCGCACGCCGATCCGCCCCAGCAGCAGGCCCAGCACGGCGGACAGGGAAATGGCGATCATGGTCAGCGCCACCTCGCCCAGGCTGGATGTCAGGACCATCACGGCCTGCGCCCCCTGGCCGGGCGGCGCACCGGCCCGGTGACTTTCACCGCATCATCACGAACAGCGCCGTAAAACTGCCAAGCGCACAGAAAAAGACGCCCAAGGAGACCTTGGGCGCCAGTGCGGAACGAGGGACAGTGAAGGTCTCGCGAGAGTTCCGGTCTCGCGTCCTGAATCGGATATGGGCCCGATTGCCACGATTGAAAGCCCAATCGCGAAAGCGTGACGAAAGAATTTGACATTTCCGATCCCGCCCTGATCCGCACTTATTCCGCGGCCATTTTCGCCCCGCCCATCAGGGTCCACAGGCGCATCGGCGTGAACGGCATGTCGACCTGACGCACGCCCAGCGGCCACAGCGCATCCTGCACCGCGTTGGACACGGCGGCGAGCGCACCGACGGTGCCCGCCTCGCCGCAGCCCTTCATGCCCATGGGGTTGCCGGTCGATGGCACCGGTTCGACGTCGAACTTCACGAAGGGCATGTCATCGGCGCGCGGCAGGGCGTAATCCATGAAGCTGGCCGACAGCAACTGGCCATCCTCGTCAAAGACCACGTTTTCGCACAGCGCCTGGCCCAGCCCCTGCGCAACGCCCCCGTGCACCTGCCCTTCGGCCAGCATCGGGTTGATAAGGTTTCCGAAATCATCGACCACCGTGTATTTGACCACCTTGCACACGCCGGTGTCGCGGTCGATTTCGATTTCCGCGAAATGGGCCCCGTTGGGATAGCTGCGCGCCTCGATCTTGTCGCGTACCTTCCAGGTCAGCAGATCCTCGCGACCCTTGCTGCGCGCCATCTCGGCCAGCTCCAGCATGGTGGGCGTAAGGTTCGACCCCTCGGCGCGAAAGCGTTCGTCATCAAAGGAAACCTTGTCCGCCGTTGTGCCCGCCTCTTCGGCGAAGAACGCGGAAAAGCCCGAAACCATCTGCCGCACCGCCGCTAGCGTGACATTCGCCTGCGTCGTGACCGACCGCGACCCCCCGGTGCCGCCGCCGGTTTCGATCAGATCGCTGTCGCCCTGCACGAAGGCGATGCGGTCGAACGGAATGCCGGTGTGATCGGACAGGAATTTCGCGATCACCGTCTCGTGGCCCTGCCCGTTGGACTGGGTGCCCACGTAGATGCGCGCGCCGCCCTCGGGGGTGAATTCGACCTTCACGTCCTCGGACGGATCGCCAAGGATCGATTCGATGTAAAAGCACAGGCCAAGGCCGCGCAGCTTGCCCTGCGCCTCGGATTCGGCGCGCCGCCGGGCAAAGCCCGCAACATCCGCATCGCGCATGGCATGGTCCAGAACCCGCGGAAAATCACCCACGTCATAGGTTTCGCCGGTCTGGGTAAGATAGGGAAATTCCTTGATGAAGTTGATGCGCCGCAGCTCGATCGGGTCAAGCCCAAGGTCGCGCGCCGCCCGGTCCATGACGCGTTCCAACACGTAGATCGCCTCGGGGCGGCCGGCGCCGCGATACGCATCGACCTGCGTGGTGTTGGTGTAGAACCCCTCGACCCGCATGTAGGCGGCGGGAATGTCGTAGGTGCCCGTCAATACCTTGGAAAACAGAAGGGTCTGGATCGGCTGGCCAAAGCCGGAATTATAGGCGCCAAGGTTGCACAGCGTGTGGATGCGGTAGCCCGTGATCCGGTGCGCCGCGTCAAAGGCCAGCTCGGCCATGGTCACAAGGTCGCGCCCCGCGTGGTCCGACAGCATCCCCTCGGTGCGCTCGGAAATCCAGCGCACGGGCCGGCCCAGCACCCGCGCCGTCTGCGCCACGACGAAATATTCCGGGTAGGACGCGGCCTTCATGCCAAAGCCCCCGCCCACGTCGGGGTTGGTGATGCGCACGTTGTCCTCGGGCAGGTTCATGGCCTGCGCCATTTCGCCCTTGATGTCCCAGACGCCCTGCCCGTTGAAGGCCATGTGGATGCGCGTGCCATCCCATTCGGCATAGCAGCCGCGCCCTTCCATGGCGTTGACGATCACCCGGTTGTCGCCGACTTCAAGCCGCACCACCCGCGCCGCCGCGTCAAAGGCCGCGCTGGTCGCCGCCTCGTCGCCCATGCCCCAGTCAAAGGCGCGGTTGTCCGGTGCCTCATCGTGGATCGCACTGGTGCCCTTGTGAAGACCCATCTGCGCGGGCAGCTCGTCATAGTCCAGTTCGATCAGTTCGGCCGCATCGCGCGCCTGGTTCAGCGTTTCGGCCACCACCAGCGCGACCGGCTCGCCCACGTGGCGCAGCTTGCCGCGCGCCAGCAGCGGGCGTTCGGGGGCGGCGCCCTTGGTCCCGTCGCGGTTGTCCACGACCGCGCCGGGCATCGCGATATCCATGCCCGCCGCCAGCAGGTCATCGATCGTCAGCACCAGCGCCACGCCATCCGCATCGCGCGCGGCGCTCACGTCCAGCGCGGTGATGGTCGCATGCGCCACGGGCGAGCGCAGGACGAAGGCATGCAGCGATCCCTCGGGGGCGATGTCATCGATAAAGCGCCCATGCCCGGTCAGAAACCGGACGTCCTCGCTGCGTTTCATCGACTGGCTCTTGCCGAACTTTTCCATGAGGTTCCCCCGCCTGGCATTGCTTTGGCCGGACTTTGGCGAGCCGGCGCGCCGCTGTCCAGCGCATCGCGCGGTTTTCCTATCCCCCCGGCGCAAGGCGCACGATCCTGCGTGCGCCGTAACCGTTGAAGCCGGTGGCAAGGGCGCGCGAATAGGCGCCCATGCCTTCCAGCACGATGTAATCGTCTTCGGCCAGCGCGCGGGGCAGCGCCACCGGCTCGGGCAGTCGGTCAAGGCTGTCGCAGGTCGGGCCGAAGACGATGCGGTCCTGCATCGGCCCGGTCCTGGCCACGCCGTCCGGGGTAACGACGCGCAGCCGCCCCATCGGCCCCAGGTCGCGCCATTCGACCATGCCGCCATAAATGCCGTCGTTGACGAAAACCGCGCCGTCGTCGATCGCCTTGACGCGCAGCACCAGCAGGAAGGCTTCGGCGCAAAGCGCGCGGCCCGGCTCGCACACCAGTTGCGGCGCGGTGTCAAAGGCGGCCCGGGCGCTGCGCCCGATCGCATCGAAGATCACGCCCAGATCCGGCGCGCCCTCGCCCCGGTCCGACGGAAACCCGCCCCCGACATTCAGCCTGTGCAGCGTCACGCCCGCCTCGCGCGCAAGTTCGCCGGCAACGTGGATATAGCGCACCCAGGGCTCGGCGCTGCGGCATTGCGTTCCGGGATGAAAGGTCAGCGACGGCGTCAGCCCCATCGCGACGACCCGGCGCAGCAACTGAACGACCAGCGCCGGTTCGGCGCCGAACTTGGCCCCGAAATCATAGGCCGCGCCCGCGACGGGCAGCTTCAGGCGCACCGCGATCTCGGTTCCCGCGGGCAAGCCGGCCAGCTTTTCCAGCTCGGCCATGCGGTCGATCGACCAGGACACGCAACCGCGCGCCACGCCGGCCGCGACCTCGCTGCGCGAGCGCACCGGGTTGTGGTAATGCAGCGCGGCGCCGGGCACATGGGCGCGCACAAGGTCCATTTCGCCGGGCGAGGCCACGTCAAAGGCCCGCATGCCCGCCAACCCCAGCCCATCCAGCATTTCGGGCGCCGGGTTGGCCTTGACCGCATAGGTCACAAGGCCCGGAAATTTCGCCATCATCTGCCGCGCAGAGCGGGCAAGGCGCTCGGGGCAGAAAAAGAACAGCGGATCGTCCGGCTGCATCGCCGCAAGCCAGGTTTCGGGCGAAGGAAGAAGCCCCCGTTTCGTGCCCGCCGTAATGCCCATGAACCGTCTCCTGCTGTTGGTCCGGGCAGCTTGGCGTGAAAAACGCTCGATTTCGCCCGGCAGATCTGACAAATAGCGGGCATGACGCAACAAAACGACGAACCGACCGGGCAGATCGACGAAACCGACCGCGCGCTGGTGGCGCTGCTGTCGACGAATGCGCGCATGCCCGTGGCGGATCTTGCCCGCAGGCTGGGGCTGGCGCGCACCACGGTGCAGGCGCGGATCGAACGGCTTGTGACGCGCGGCGCCATTGCAGGCTTCACCATCCGGCGCGGGGCCGCGCTGAAACAGGCAGTCCGCGCCACCGTGCTTGTCTGCATCGAGCCGCGCGCACAGGCCGAGGTTCTGGCCCGTCTGCGCCAGCTGTCCACGGTGGAAACGGTGCACACCACTTCGGGGCGCTTCGACCTGATGGTCATCCTGTGCGCCGCGTCGACCCAGGAACTGGATCGCAGCCTTGATCGCATCGCCGAGGCGCGCGGGGTCAAAAGCTCGGAAAGCCTGATCCACCTGTCCACCAAGATCGACCGCCTGGGCTGAACCGCCGCCGCAAACGCCAAACGGCGAGGCCCGGGGGCCCCGCCGCAGCGTCGTGTTCGCCTGATGGTTCGCCTAACCGGCGGCGCGCGCGTCCGGCTTGAAGCTGATCCGGTCCGAAGCGGTGAACCGCCCGCCCCGGGTCTTTTCGATCTTTCCCTCGCGCAGAAGCTGCCCGAAGGTGCGCAGCCGGTCTTCGCGGCTGGATTCGCTTTGCTCGGCCTGGCGCACCTTGGTCATCAGTTGCGGGCGCGAGAACTGCTCGCGACGTTCCACGAACGACATGTAGGCCGCCGCCGCTTCCAGAAGCTCGGGCAGATCGCGGGCGCCGACGCTGGCGGCGTAATCGGCAAAGCCGGAATCGGCGGCGCCGGTGTCCTCGTCGATATCCGCCACGCGCACCCGGCGAGGACGGGTCGGCGAGCGCTCGGCATCGACGCGCTGTTCCGCCACCAGCTTGAGAGGCGCGGCGCGGCTTTGGTCGACGGGCCGGTCGGTGTGGATGGCCGGCGCTTCGGGGCGGCGCGGGCGCACCACGTCGGCCAGATCCTCGCGATAGGGTTCCGAGGCCTTGTCGGCATCCTTCCTGCGACCAAGCCGGCGATCGGCGCGGGTGGCCGCGACGGCGGCGCGCAGATGCGCGATCGCGCTGCGCCGACGGTTGCCTTCGGGTTCGCGCATCTGCGAATTCGTCTCGTCCAGGATGCGCGAGGCGTCGTTGTCCTCGACGCTTTGCTCGGTCAGCATGGCGCGGGCCGGGCTGGACATCTTGATCGCCTTGCGCACCTCTTCCTGCGCCATGCGGGCAAGATGGGTGGTCACGGAAAGCGCGCGTTCGTCTTCGTTTTCGCTTTCGTCATCGATGGCGGTCGGCTCTTCGGCGGCTTCAAGTTCCGGCTCGCTTGCATCCATCGGCTCTGCCACGGGGTCCTGCGCCTGCTGGCGCAGCATCGCGGCGGCCCGAAGCGCAGGGTCGCGGCGGGCGTCCTGCGCGCCGTCTTCGTCGCCCTCGCCCTCGTCATCCCAGTCGGTCCCGAGAAGCCAGTCGTCTTCTGCTTCGGCGCGGCGCTGGGGCGCGGCTTCGGCATGGGCGGCGGGCGCGTCATGGGATTCGTCTGCCTCGTCATCCTCATCCCAGCCCTGCGCGAAACCGGCCTGAAGTTCGGCCCGCACCGCTTCAAGTTCGCGGGCAAGATCGTCTTCGTCTTCGGGGCTCAGGCTGCTGATGTCGTCGTGCTCGGGGCCCTGCGCTGCGGGGGCTTCGAACGCCGTGCGGCGGACCTTGACCACCCTTGCGGCGACCGACGCGGCATCCGGCACATGGTCAGTATCATCACCGTTCAGATGGTCGGCTTCTTCGTCGTCGTAATCCGGCGCGTCGTAATCCAGCGCGTCTTCGGCCAAGTCTTCGGCGAACAGCTCTTCTTCATCAAGGTCTTCATCCGCAAAGACGTCAGCCTCATCGAAGGCGGCATCGTATTCCTCGGCGCTGTCGCGCGCGGTTTCGGCGAATTGGGTATCGGCGTCGATTTCGGCATCATCGGCCTGCGGCGCGGGTGCCTGGCAGCGCGCGACCACCGCACGAATGCGTTGAAGCTTGGCGGAAACGGTTTCGGGATCGGTCAGCGTGGCGGTCGGCGCGACCGGAGCGTTCCCCGGCTGTTCGATGTCGTCATCCATCACGGGATCGGCGCCCGACAGCGCGGCGAGCACTTCGGAGGTGACATCTTCGTGCACCGGCGCTTCGGGCTGCGCGTTGTCGCTGTCGATCCCGGCTTGCGGCATCGGGGCATCCTGCGGCTCGTCCGCGTCCGGCGCAGCCGGCAGGACCGCGTCCATCGCCCCGGCAGAGGCAGCGTGCGGTTTGCCAAGCGTCAGTTGCCCGTCGCCCTGAGCGCCCGCCATCTGCGCCTGCAATATCCCGGCGGCCATCTCTGCATCGAACTGCGGCGGCTCGGCCCCGAAGAACCTGTCGTCGCGAACCACACCGCGAAAGAAATGCGTCGCTTCCTTGACCACCTCCAGCGGATCGTCGAACCCCTCTGCCGTGCAGGAAAAGGTGCCGTAGGAGACCGTAAGGATCTTGCTCGAACTCACCATGTACTGCTCACTTTCTCTCGATGTGCAACAGTGTGTTTACCATATGCTCCGCGGCCAAAGCTGACCGAATCTGGGGTAACTAAAGTATCATTTCATGGCGGGATTGTGGTCTCTTTGCCAAAAGGTCATTAATTCGCCATGATTCACCCCCTCGTTCAGTCCGAAAACCCCGTTCTTCTTGTCGGGGGCGGCAAAACCGACCCGGATATGCTGCAACAGCTGGCAAGCGCTTGCCCAACGCGGGTGGCGGCCGATGGCGGCACCGATGCGCTGCTGGCGCGGGGCGTGATGCCCGACGCGGTGATCGGCGACCTTGATTCGATCACGCCTCGCGCGCGGGCACAGATCCCGCAGGGGCGCATCCATCATATCGCCGAGCAGGACAGCACGGATTTCGACAAGTGCCTGCGCAATATCGCCGCGCCGCTGGTCTGGGGGATGGGGTTTCTGGGGCGGCGCGTCGACCACCAGCTGACCGCGCTGACGGTGCTGGCGCGGCGGGCCGACCGGCGCTGCATCCTGCTGGGGGCGCATGACTGCATCGCGCTTGCCCCGCCCCGCCTCGCGCTGGATCTTGCCAAGGGCGTGCGGGTGTCGCTTTACCCGCTGGCGCCGGTAAGCGGGCGCAGCGAGGGGTTGCACTGGCCCATCAATGGGCTGTCGTTTTCGCCCGATACGCAGGTGGGAACATCGAACGAGACGACAAGCGCCCGCGTGTCGCTGGAAATGGACGCGCCGGCGATGCTGGTCATTCTGCCGCTGGAATGGCACCTGGCTCTGGCACGAGCGCTTTGCCAAGCGCCCGCTGGTTGGCCCGCTCGCGGATGAAGATGAACAGCCCGGCGGCCATGATCACGCAGATGCCCACGGTCGCCAGGGGGTTCGGCAGCTCTCCGAACAGGGCGAAGCCAAGCGCGGTGGCAAAGGGCAGTTCAAGGTACTGCATCGGCGCAAGGGTCGCGCCGGGTGCGTAGCGCAGCGACCAGGTCATCAGCAGATGCGCCAGCGTTCCGATGACGCCGATGCCCAGCAGCAGCCCCGCCGTCCCCTCGGGAAAACCGACCCATGACAATTCGCGCGCGACGCCTTCGGGCATCACCAGCAGAACCGGCCCCACCACCAGTACCGCCATCAGACCCGACACCGCCTGAAGCGAGATCGCGTCGATGTCGCGCGCCATGCGCCGCGTGGCTATCATGAACAGCGAAAAGTTCACCGCGACGCCAAGCGGCAGAAGCGCCGGCCAGCCGAAGGTGTTGAACGCCGGCTGCACCACCATAAGCGTGCCCGCAAAGCCCACGGCGCAGGCGCCAAGGCGGCGCATCCCCACCTCTTCGTTCAGCAGCAGCTTGCCAAGGATCAGGATCAGGAACGGCATGATAAAGGCGATGGCGATCGCGTCGGCCAGCGGCAGGTAGCGCACCGCCGTCACCATCATGGCGATCCCGGCAATATGCATCGCGGTGCGCATCGCGGCGAGGAAAAAGACATCGCGAGACATGCTCCATGTCCGGCCGGTCAGCAGCATCAGCGGCGCAAGAACCGCCAACTGGATGGCGAAGCGGAAGAACACCAGCTGCGCGATCGGCACGCTGTCCCCCAGAAGCTTGGCGATCGCGTCCGCAAGCGGAGCAAGAACGCAGAACCCAAGCATAAGGGTCATGCCAAGAAGAGGGTTGTCCGTTTTCATGGGCCGACGCTAGCGGGCACCCGGATAGCGGGCAAGACACCACCATGGATAAATCACGGAAAGAGCAGGACAACTTTGTCGCGACGTTGACGCGATTCAGCGTCAGGTCACCCAGCCCCCGCCGGCCCTGCGGGCGTGCATTTGCTTGCCTGACCGGGGCGCCGCCCGGGCGCGATGCCGCTACCGGCAAGGGCGGCGCAATCGCCGGGTTGCGCCCCCCCGCCGGTTCCACTAGACAGCG
>CAXICP010000024.1:0-15897 GCA_964022595.1 uncultured Salipiger sp. | reverse complement strand
GGTGCCTGTGTTCCCTGGCACCTAGTTCCGCAAGGCGCCGCGCAACCACCGCGGACGGCGCGGGAATACCGCCGCCTGGCGCAGACGGGCCGGGCGATGCGCGCATCGCCGCCTTGCGTCCCCCCCACCCCTTGCCCTACATAGCCCTCAACCAACGGAAGGGAGGCCACATGCGCCGCGTCGTCGTTACCGGACTGGGCATCGTCTCGTCCATCGGGACCAATGCCGAAGAGGTGCTCGCCTCGCTCAAGGCGGGCCGCTCGGGCATCACTGCCAATGAACAGATGAAAGAACACGGCTTCCGCAGCCAGATCGCGGGGGCCATCGACCTTGATCTTGCCCAGCACGTGGACAAGCGCACGCTGCGCTTCATGGGGCCGGGCGCGGCCTATGCCCATATCGCCATTCAGCAGGCCATCGCCGACAGCGGGCTTGAGGAAAGCGATATCGTCAACCCGCGCACCGGGCTGATCGCCGGGTCCGGCGGGCCATCCACCTCGGCGCTGCTGACGGCGCATCAGACCGTGCTCAAGACCGGCAGCACCAAGCGCGTCGGCCCCTTTGCGGTGCCCAAGGCGATGTGTTCGACCGTGTCCGCGAACCTCTCGACGGCCCACAAGATCAAGGGCATCAACTATTCCATCACCTCGGCCTGCTCGACCTCGCTGCACTGCATCGGCAGCGCGGCGGAACAGATCATGATGGGCAAGCAGGACGTGATGTTCGCCGGCGGCGGCGAGGAACTGGACTGGACCCTGTCCTGCCTGTTCGACGCCATGGGCGCGATGTCGTCGAAATTCAACGACACGCCCGACAAGGCCTCGCGCGCATTCGACGCGGGCCGCGACGGGTTCGTGATCTCGGCCGGGGGCGGCATCCTCGTGCTTGAGGAACTGGAACACGCCAAGGCGCGCGGCGCGAAGATCTACGCCGAGGTCACCGGCTTTGCCGCCACATCCGACGGGCACGACATGGTCGCCCCCTCGGGCGAGGGTGGCGAGCGGGCCATGCGCCTTGCGCTGCAATCGCTTCCCGAGGACCGCAAGGTCAGCTACATCAACGCCCATGGCACATCGACCCCCGTGGGCGATGTGGGCGAAATCGAAGCGGTGCGCCGCGTCTTCGGCGAAGGTCACACCCCCCCGGTGTCGTCGACCAAGTCCATGACCGGGCACAGCCAGGGCGCCACCGGCGCGCAGGAAGCGATCTACTGCCTGCTTGCGCTGCACCATGACTTCATCATCCCCTCGATCAACGTCGAAACCCTGGACCCCGCGCTGGCGCCCGCCGAAATCGCCACGCAGATGGTCGAGGATGCCGGGCTGGACACGGTGATGACCAACTCCTTCGGCTTCGGCGGGACCAACGGGTCGATGCTGCTCAGCCGTTTCCAAGACTGACAAGAACCAAGAACAACGGATAGCATCACATGTCGGAGCTTCTGAAGGGCAAGCGCGGGCTTGTCATGGGCGTTGCCAATGAACGGTCCATCGCCTGGGGCATCGCCCGGTCCCTGCACGGCGCGGGGGCAGAGCTTGCCTTTACCTACCAGGGCGAAGCCTTCGGCAAGCGGCTGGAACCGCTGGCGGCGTCGGTGGGATCGGATTTCATGGTCGATGTGGACGTGACCGACGATGCGTCGCTGGATGCCGCCTTCGTACAGCTGGGCGCGCGCTGGCCGACGATCGATTTCGTCGTGCACGCCATCGCCTTTTCCGACAAGTCCGAACTGACGGGGCGCATCCTTGATACCTCGCGCGCGAACTTCAAGACCTCGCTGGACATCTCGTGCTACAGCTTCATCGAAGTCGCCCGCCGCGCACATCCCCTGATGGTCGAGGGCGGCGGCACGCTGATCACCCTGACCTACGAGGGCAGCCAGCGCGTGGTGCCCAACTACAACGTCATGGGCGTGGCCAAGGCGGCGCTGGAATCCGCGACCCGCTACCTTGCCAACGACCTTGGCCCCGAGGGCATCCGGGTGAACGCCATTTCGCCCGGCCCCATGAAGACCCTTGCCGGGGCCGCCATCGGCGGGGCGCGCAAGACCTACAAGCACACCGACATGAACGCGCCGCTTCGCTCGAACGCGACGCTTGATGCGGTGGGCGGCACGGCGGTCTATCTGGTGTCCGATCACGGCGCCTGCACCACGGGCGAAATCATCCATGTCGACGGCGGCTTCCACGTGCTTGGCATGCCGCAATACGAAAACCTCTGATCCCATCCCAGCGCAGGAGGCTCGCGATGCTTACCGCAATCATCGACTACGAAAGCGGCAACCTGCATTCCGCAGAAAAGGCGTTTCAACGCATGGCCGCCGAAACCGGCGCCGGCAAGGTGGTGGTGACGACCGATCCCGAAACCGTCGCCCGGGCCGACCGGATCGTGCTGCCCGGTGATGGCGCCTTTCCGTCCTGCGCCGCCGCGCTGCGCCGGTCGGGCTGCTTTCAGGCGATGGTCGAAGCGGTCGAAACCCGCGCCGTGCCCTTCCTTGGGATCTGCGTCGGCATGCAGCTTCTGGCCCGCAAGGGGCACGAATACGAAACGACCGACGGGCTGGGCTGGATCGACGGCGAGGTGCGACGCATCGTGCCCGCCGACCCCGCCTTCAAGGTGCCGCACATGGGTTGGAACGATCTGGTGATCGACACCGCCCACCCGGTGCTTGCCGGGGTTCAAACCGGGGATCACGCCTATTTCGTGCATTCCTACCAGATGGAAATGACCGACCCCGCTCAGCGCGCCGCGCATGTGGATTACGCCGGGGACGTGACCGCCATCGTGGCACGGGACACGGTCATCGGCCTGCAGTTCCACCCGGAAAAAAGCGCCGCCACCGGCCTACGGATGATCGCGAATTTCCTGGCCTGGGCCCCCTGAGCGCGGGGGGTGCGCAGGTCAACCGACCTGCCGCCCGTGGCTCCAGACGCCGCGCACGACAGGGGCATCGTCGAACATGCGCACCCGCACCAGGTCCGCCAGCAGCCCCTGTTCGATGCGCCCGCGATCGGTCAACCCCGCCGCCCGGGCCGGCGCGTCGGTCACGGTTGCCACCGCGCGCGGCAGATCGTCCCACAGCCGCGCCAGCCCGAACGCCGCCGTCATCAGCGCCGAAGGCACGTAGTCCGAACTGAGGATATCCAGCAGCCCCGCCTCGGCCAGCTCTGACGCCGCAACATTGCCCGAATGCGATCCGCCCCGGATCAGGTTGGGCGCCCCCATCATCACCGCGATGCCATGCGCCCGGCAGGCGCGCGCCGCCTCAAGCGTGGTGGGGAATTCGGCCAGGCGCACGCCATGGGCCGCGCTTGCCGCGACATGCGCGTCGATCGTGTCGTCATGGCTGGCCAGCACCGCGCCAAGGCGGCGCGCGGCGGCAACGGCGCCGGCTTCGTGCGCGGCGCCAAGGCGGGCGTGGATCGCCGTCAGCCCCGCCACGTGATCGGCGAACTGCGCCTCGGACATGCCGTGCTTGCCGCAGACATATTCCCGAAGCTTGCCGATATCGCGGAATTGCCGCTGCCCCGGCGTGTGGTCCATGATCGACAGGATGCCCACGCGGTCGCCCGCGCCGAATTCGTCCAGCTCTTCGATCAGGGTTTCGGAACAGACCTCGGCCCGCAGGTGCAGGAAATGGCTGATCCGCAGCATGCCTTGCGCCCGCGCCGCCATCAGCTCGGACGCCACGGGGCGGGCATATTTGCGATAATCGGACCGCCCGTCGGACACGACCGAACCCACGCGCATCGCGTCGAACACCGTGGTGATGCCGGTGCCCGCCAGTTCGGCGTCATGCGCCAGGATCGCCGCAAGATGGGGCCAGTCGACCTTGGGGCGGGGCTGCATGTGCCGTTCAAGGTTGTCGGTGTGCAGCTCGATCAGGCCGGGGATCAGCAGGTCCCCCTCGCAATCCAGCGCGCCGGGGGGCAGCGCGCCGCCCTGGTCGATGGCGGCGATGCGCCCGTCGCGCAGCTGCACCGCGCCGTGGATCACCTCGTTTCCAAGCACCAGCCGGGCGTTGCCGAACACCGCCTCGCCCGTTGCCAACACGTGGCCCGTGTCTATCCTGCCCATCTTCTGCCCTTCCTGTCGTCATCGCCCCGTGACATGACTGGCCTATGCCCGATGCCATGCCCGAATACACCCGTTTCGCCGTCTACTATGCCCCGCCGCCCGGCCCGTTCGCGGATTTCTGCGCAAGCTGGCTGGGCTGGGATGCCGGTCGCGGTGCGCCCTGCGCGCATCCCCATATTGCTGGCCTGCCCCGCCCCGTGGCCGAGATCACGCAGACCCCGCGCAAATACGGGTTTCACGGCACCATCAAGCCGCCCTTCCGCCCGACCGGAACGCGCGCCGCGCTGGAACGCGACCTTGCCGCGCTGGCCGCAAGGCTGGCGCCCGTGCAGATGCCCGGCCTTGCGCTGTCGCGGCTGGGCGCCTTCCTTGCGCTGACCCCCACGGGCGACACCGGCCCGCTGTCGCGGCTGGCCGGCGAATGCGTGCGCGCGCTGGATGCCCACCGCGCCCCGCCCACCCCCGACGAGATTGCGCGCCGCCGCGCCGCCCGGCTGAGCCCCTCGCAAGAGGCGAACCTGGATCGCTGGGGCTATCCCTACGTGATGGAAGATTTCCGCTTTCACCTGACCCTTACCGGTCGGTTGCCCCCCGCGCAGGCCGACGCGACGCAAAACGCGCTGGCCCCGGTGCTGCGCCCGCTTCTGCCCGAGCCGTTCCGCGTCGATGCGCTGTGCCTGTTCGGCGAGTCTTGCGACGGGCGGTTCCACCTGCTGCACCGCTACGCCCTTTCGGGCTGAAGCGCCCGGATCATGGCGGCAAGCGCGTCGTCAAGCGCGCCGGAATTGTCGATGTTCACCACCTGCACGCCTTCCGGCAGCGTTTCGGGCAGGGGCGCGCTGCGCGCCAGGCGCCGCGCGATATCCCCGTCGCTTTCGCGCCCGCGCGCCGCAAGCCGGGCCGCAAGCACATCCGGGCGCGCGGTCACATGCAGCACGCGCATGCCGGGGAAAGCCTTGGCGGCCGCGGGCAGCGCGCCGCGGGAAAGATTGCACAGCAGCCGCTCGCCCCGGGCCAGCCGCCCGATCACCCCGGCCGGGATGCCGTAGCGCAGCCCGTGCGCAGCCCAGTGCAGCGCGAATGCGCCGCGCTGGACCATCGCCGCGAAATCCGGTTCGGTGACCGCATCGAACGCCTCGCCCCCGGCGCCCGCGTCGCGCGTGATGACGCGGCGCACGCAGGCCAGCCCGGGCACCTGCGCGCAGGCCTGCGCCATCAGCGTGTCCTTGCCCACGCCCGACGGGCCGACCACCGCGAAGAACTGCCCGCTCATGCCCGGGCCGGCGGGGCGAAACCGCTCACGTCGATTTCCCGGTCGCAAACCGCCGCGCGCCCCGCCGCGTCGTGAAAGATGCCGACGATGGCCGCGCCGCGCGCCTTCGCTTCAAGGATCAGGTCCAGCACCACCGCGCGGTTGGTCGCATCCAGCGAGGCGGTCGGTTCATCCAGCAGCATCGCCGGAAGGTCGTGCACGAAGCCGCGCGCGATGTTCACCCGCTGCTGTTCGCCCCCCGAAAACGTGGTCGGAGACAGCCCCCAAAGCCGTTCCGGCACGTTCAGCCGCGCAAGCAGCCCGCGCGCCCTGTCCAGCGCCTTGTCGCGGGGCACGCCGCCGGCCAGCGCAGGTTCCGCGACCACGTCAAGCGTGGGCACGCGCGGCACCACGCGCAGGAACTGGCTGACATAGCCCAGCACCTCGCGGCGCATGTGCAGAACCTCGCGCGGCTCGGCGCCCGACACATCCACCCCGCCGACCCGGATCGATCCGGACCCGCACAGGTAGTTGCCCCAGATCATCCGCATCAGGGTCGATTTCCCCGCGCCCGAATTGCCCACCAGCGCCACGCATTCCCCCGCAGCCACCGTCAGCGACGCCCCCGCGATCACCGGGATCACCGCGCCGCCCTGGTTGTGCAGCACGAAACTTTTCGAAACATCCGTCAACTGGATCATGTCATTCTGGCTCCTGATATCGCGACCTGCCGGGTCAAACCTGCAACACGCTGGACACGAGCAGCTGCGTGTAGCCGTGTTGCGGGTCGTCCAGCACCTGGTCGGTCAGCCCGGTTTCGACCACCGCGCCGTCCTTCATCACCATCAGCCGGTCGGCCAGCAGCCGCACCACCGCAAGGTCATGGGTCACGACGATGGCGCTAAGCCCCATCTCGCGCACCAGACCGCGCAGAAGATCCAGCAGCCGCGCCTGCACGCTGACATCCAGCCCCCCGGTGGGTTCGTCCATGAACACCAGCCGAGGCCCGGTCACCAGGTTGCGCGCGATCTGCAGGCGTTGCTGCATGCCCCCCGAAAAGGCGCGGGGGCGGTCATCGATGCGGTCGGGGGCGATTTCCACCCGGCCCAGCCAATCCACCGCCTGTTCGCGGATCTGCCCGTAGTGGCGCGCGCCCACCGCCATCAGCCGTTCGCCCACGTTGGCGCCGGCGCTTACGCCCATGCGCAGCCCGTCGCGTGGGTTCTGGTGGACAAAGGCCCAGTCGGTGCGCCCCAGCATGCGCCGTTCGGGTTCCGGCAGGGCCAGCACGTCGCGCGGCCCCTGCGCGCGGGTGTCATAGATCACCTTGCCCGCATCCGGCACCAAATGCCCCGCCAGACAGCTTAGCAGCGTCGACTTGCCCGACCCGGATTCACCGACGATGCCCATGACCTCGCCCGGGTAAAGATCGAAGCTGACATCGCCGCAGCCCAGCCGCGCGCCGTAGCGCTTCGTGACTCCCTTGGCCTGCAACAGCGGGGTCATGCGGTTTCCTTTCGCGAAAGCCGGCCCTGGTGCCCTTCGGCCTGCCGCCCGGCGCAGAAATCGGTATCGGAACAGACGAACATCCGCCCGCCCGCATCATCGACGATCACCTCGTCAAGATAGCTTGTACCGCAGCCGCACAGGTCGCAGTCGTGGTCGGCCTTGCTGGGATCGAAGGGGTGATCTTCGAAATCAAGGCTGGTGACGCGGCAATAGGGCGGCAGCGCGTAGATGCGCTGTTCGCGCCCCGCGCCGAAAAGCTGGATCGCGGCGCTTTCCAGCTTGGGGTTGTCAAAGCGCGGGATCGGCGAGGGGTCCATCACATAGCGCCCCTCGACCCGCACCGGATAGGCGTAGGCGGTCGAAATCTCGCCGTTATGGGCGATGTCTTCGTACAGCTTGACGTACATCAGGCCGTATTCTTCCAGCGCGTGCATCCGCCGGGTTTCGGTTTCGCGCGGTTCGAGAAACCGCAGCGGTTCGGGGATGGGCACCTGGTAGACCAGGATCTGCCCCTCGGTCAGCGGGGTTTCGGGGATGCGGTGGCGGGTCTGGATGAGCGACGCCTCGGCGGTGTGCCCCGTCACCGCGACCCCCGCCGTGCGTTCAAAGAACTTGCGGATGGACACCGCGTTGGTGGTGTCGTCGGCGCCCTGATCGATGACCTTGAGCGTGTCCTCGGGCGTCAGGCAGGCCGCCGTGACCTGCACGCCGCCCGTGCCCCAGCCATAGGGCATGGGCATCTCGCGGCTGGCAAAGGGCACCTGGTAGCCGGGGATCGCCAGCGCCTTGAGCAACGCGCGCCGGATCATCCGCTTGGTCTGTTCGTCCAGATAGGCGAAATTGTAATTGGGATCATGCGCGGTCATTCCGCCGCCTCCTTCATCCCCGATTGCGCGGCGCGGCGCATCCGGCGCACCAGTTCCAGCTCGGACTGGAAATCGACGTAATGGGGCAGCTTGATATGTTCGAGGAACCCGGTCGCCTGGATGTTGTCGCCATGCGCCAGCACGAATTCCGCGTCCTGCGCCGGGGCGCCGGTGTCATCCTCGCCCAGCTCTTCCCAGCGCAGCGCCCGGTCGACCAGCGCCATGGAAATGGCCTTGCGCTCGGTCTGGCCGAACACCAGCCCGTAGCCCCGGGTGAACTGCGCTGGCTGGGTTTTGGAACCGGTGAACTGGTTGACCGTCTCGCACTCGGTAAGGGTGATTTCGCCGATGCAGATGTCGAAGCCCAGCTCGGGGATGTCCATCGTCACCTCGACCGCGCCGATGCGCAGCTCGCCCACGAAAGGGTGGTTGCGCCCATAACCGCGCTGGGTGCTGTAGGCCATGCCCAGCACGAAGCCTTCGTCGCTGCGGGTCAGCGATTGCAGCCGCAGAGCGCGGTCCGCCGGGAATTCCAGCGGCTCGCGCGTCAGATCGCGCGGCGCGTCATCGCAGGGCGGTTCATTCTGGATCAGCCCGTCGGCATCCAGGAAATCCAGCACGCGCGGCACCGGGGCGCTCGCCGGCGGGGCGCTGGCGGCCTGCGCGGGCGCCCCTTCGGCGGCCAGCGCGAAATCCAGCAGGCGGTGCGTGTAGTCGAAAGTGGGGCCCAGCACCTGCCCCCCCGGCAGGTCCTTGAAGGTGGCGCTGATGCGCCGATCGCAGCGCATGGCGGCGGTGTCCACGGGCCGCGAATGCCCGATGCGCGGCAGCGTAGTGCGATAGGCGCGGATCAGGAAGATCGCCTCGATCAGATCGCCCCGCGCCTGCTTGATCGCCAGCGCCGCAAGATCGGGATCGTAAAGCGAGCCCTCGGCCATCACCCGGTTGACCGCCAGGCTCATCTGTTCGCGGATCTGCGCGATGCTCAACTCGGGGGTCTGCGGATCGCCCCGGCGTTCCTCGGCAAGCCAGTCATGCGCCGCGTCGATGGCGCGCTCGCCGCCCTTTACCGCAACATACATCAGTCCTGTTCCACTTTGGTCGTGCGCGGCAGCGCGGCCAGTCGCGCCCCGCAGGTGAAGAAGCAATCCCAGCCCAGCGGAAAGCGTGCCCGGTTGTCGGCAAAGGCGCTGGTTTCGGGCAGGGACAGGTGGGTGTGGGTTTCGATACCCGGCCCGGACAGGCGCGCGCCGCTGGCGCTTAGCGCGTCCAGTTCCGCGATCAGCAGCACCGACCGGTCGGGGTAATCGGGCGTGCCGATGCGGAACCGATCCAGCGGGGCAAGCGCCGGCCACCGGCCAAGCGCGACGGTGGCGTCTTCGGCGCACGACAGCGGCGCGCCGATGTGAAAGGCAACCCAGTCGCGCACCGCGTCCGTGTCATGGCCCGGCGCCAGGAAAAGCGGCGTCTGCGCGTCGCACAGCGTCAGCAGCAGCACCGCCGCCGCGCCGCCCACCGGCGCGGGCGCCTCGGCCCCCGCCACCTCGTGCAGCGTGCCGGGGCGCGCCATGGCTTCCAGCGCGGCGCGAAACGCGCGCGCCGATTGCACCGGCGCATCGTCGAAACCTCCGGTAAGGGCATCGGGGCGCATCAGGCCTCTCCTCTTGCCATGGTGAAGAATTCGACTCGGGTGGCGGCTGCCTTGGCGGCGCGGGCCTGCCGGCGCGCGGCTTCTTCCGCCGCCAGGGGGTCAAGCACGCGGGCGCGCCAGCTCGCGGCTTCGGGCCCCTGCATCAGCGCATCCACCAACGCGGCGCGGGTGGCATGGGACGTGTCGCGCCCCTGCACGCAGGCATGGCCGATCTCGCCCGATTTCAGCCGCAGGGCGCAGCGCGTCACGGTCATTTCGCCAAGGTTGAAGGGCGCGCCGGTGCCCCCCGCCCGGCCCCGCACCATCACGCTGCCCACCTCGGGCGCGCGCAGCCAGTCAAAGCCGGGCGCCTCGCCCGCAAGGGCCGCAAGCCGGGCCGCCGGCGCGCGCGCCAGCAATCCCATCCAGCCCTGCCGCTGTGCCTGTTCCGTCATGTTCGCTCCGCTCTCGACAACCTTGCCGACTTGTCTAGTGTACTATACAACTATACAAATGATACGCGATTCACCGCGGCTGACAAGCCGCCGCCGCGTGAAGTTTCAATGACGGACGCCTTGATGCCGCGCACCCCGGTCTGGAAATCCATCGCCGCCGAACTGGAAGGCGAGATCGCGCAGGGGCTTTACCGCCCCGGCGACAAGCTGCCGACCGAGGCCGACCTGTCAGCCCGCTTCGGCGTCAACCGGCACACCGCGCGCCGGGCGCTTGGCGACATGGCCGCGCGTGGCATCGTGCACAGCAGGCGCGGCGCGGGGGTGTTCGTGACATCGGCGCCGCTGGATTACCCCATCGGCGGCAAGGTGCGCTTCACCCAGAACATCCGCGCCTCGGGGCGCCTGCCGGGGCGGCGCAGCCTGCGCATCGAAACCCGGCCCAGCGGCCCTGAAGAGGCCGCCGCGCTGGAACTGGCCCCCGGCGCGCCCGTCATCGTCTACGAGGGGCTGTCGCTGGCCGAACAGATGCCCATCGCCCATTTCGTCAGCTGCTTTCCCGCCGCCCCCCTGCCCGGCCTTGCGCAGACGCTGGAAGGCACCGCGTCGATCACCGAGGCGCTGCGCCTGAACGGCATTTCCGATTACACCCGCATCAGCACCCGGCTTGCCGCCGTGATTGCATCGCCCACGCAGGCGCGCCACCTGGGCCTGCGCGACGGCGCCCCCCTGCTGCGCAGCGAAAGCATCAACCACGACCCCGCCGGGCAGCCGGTGGAATACGGGCTGACATGGTTTGCGGGGGAACGGATCACGCTGATCGTGGGCGACACAGCGCGCGGTTGAACCGGCTTTTCATCGCAACGTCATGCGGGTGACAAACAGCCCTGCTACCCGGGATCAAAACCAGGGCGATCCGAGCATGACAGGGTATCTTCCCCCCTTGCGCCTGACCGGCGCGACGATCCTTCGAGACGGCAAGCTGCAGCGGCGCTCGCTGGTGGTCGAGGACGGCGTGATCACCAAGGGGCCGCTGCCGCCGGTGGACATGTCGGGCTACCTGATCCTGCCGGGCATCATCGACCTGCACGGGGATGCCTTCGAACGCCACATCTCGCCGCGCAGCAGCGCGCCGATGCCGGTGCTTGCGGGGCTGCGGTCGACCGACCGCGACGCGGCGGCGCATGGCGTCACCACCGCCTGGCTTGCCCAGTGCTGGAGCTGGGAAGGCGGGCTGCGCGGCCCTGATTTCGCCGAAGAGGTCATGCGCGTGCTGGCCGAATACCGCCCCCGGGCGCTGACCGACCTGCGCATCCAGATCCGCTGCGAAACCCACATGCCCGACACGCGGCAGCGCCTGCTGGCGGCGGTGCGCCGGCACCGGGTGGATTACGTGGTCTTCAACAACCACCTGCCGGAAACGCTGGCGCTGGCGCAGGGCGCGCCGCACAAGGTGGCGCAGCGGGCGGCGAATGCGGGCTATGACGTGCCCGGCTTCATCGCCATGATCGAAGCGGCGCAGGCGCGTGGGCGCGAGATTCCCCGTCACCTTTGCGCCCTGGCCGAGGCGTTCGACGAATTCGGCGTGCGCTACGGCAGCCATGACGACCCCGACGCCGAGACGCGCGAATATTACCGCATCATCGGCGCGCGCATCGCGGAATTTCCCACCTCTGCGGCGGCGGCGCGCCTGGCGCGGGCCTGCAACGACCCGGTGCTGATGGGCGCGCCCAACGTGGTGCGCGGGGGCTCGCAATCGGGGGGCGTTTCGGCGCTGCACCTGGTGGCGCAGGGCCTGTGCGATGCGCTGGTGTCCGATTACCACTACCCTTGCCTGGCCGAGGCCGCCTGGGTGCTGGTCGACAAGGGCGTCCACCCCCTGCCCCGCGCCTGGGACATGATCAGCCGCGTGCCGGCCGAAATCATGGGCCTGGCCGACCGGGGCCGGCTGAACCACGGCATGCGCGCGGATTTCGTGGTCGTGAACGAGGCCACGCGCGAGATCGAGGCAACCGTCAGCAACGGGCGGCTGGCATTTCTTGCGGGCGAAGCCGGGGCGCGGCTGGTGGGCGCGGCGCAGGGCGTGAAGCTGGCGGCGGAATAGGCGCGCCATGCACTTATGCAGCCCGTGCCGTCACAGGCGCGAAAGCAATTCCTGCTTCTTGGCTTCGAATTCCTCGACCGACAGGATGCCGCTATCGCGCAGATCGGCCAGCTTGCGGATCAGGCCGATGATTTCATCCGCGCCGCCGTCCTGGCGGGGGGCCTGCTGCTGCGGCATGTCCGGCGCGGGCGCCTGGGCGATCGGTTCGGGCGCGGGCTGCCAGGCGGGCTGCTGCGTGTCCTGGAACGCGGGTTCGCACGGCTGCTGCGGCGCCTCGCCCTGCAGCGACACGCGCGGCAGATCGGCCACCCGGACCGTGCCGTACTGGCTGGTGAATGTCAGCGACATGTCCCCGCCCTGCTGCTGCGAGACGCCCGAGATCATGTGATCGCCGGTATCATAGGCTTCGATCCGCCCGCCGAAGTCGATGGCAAGGCGGCGCGTCTGCGGGAACACCGCGTATCGCAGGTTGTTCTGAGCGCCGGTCGATGCGGGCTGGCCCAGTTCGGCGGGCCATTGGGGGGCAAAGCTGCCGCCCTGCACGAACAGGCTGCTGCCGTTCGACTGCGACTGGCTTTGGGTTCCGGCGGGCGCGTGATGCGGCACGGGGCGAGACACCTGCATCCGCCCCATAAGGCCCGAAAGCTCGCTGCACAGCCCGTCGACCGTGGCCTTCAGCCCGTTGTTGAACATGTCGCCGACCATGGTCATGCCGCCCATGGACCATTGGCCCATGCCGCCCAGCTCGGGGTGGCTGAACTGGGCCTGGGTGCCGCCGCCGCTGGCCAGCGCGTTGACCAGCGTTTCCGCCGCGTCCAGCGACACGCCGTAGCGCCCCGCGATCTCTGAAACGGCCTGCACCGCGTCCTGTGTAAGCCGTGTCATGGCCCTGATTCCCGTCCTGTGGGTAAACTTGGCCCGGCCTAGCACGTTGACACTGGGGCAACCACCGCGGCGGCCCTTTGTTTCAGCGTCTTCACGCCGAAGCGCCCGCCCCCGCCGGAGCGTCACACGCCCCGGATCAGCTTGCGGCGCAGCCAGCCCGACAGGCTGTCCATCGCCATCACCATCAGCACGATCAGCACGATGTAGTAAGACACCTCTTCCCAGTCCTTCTGGGTGATCATCGCCTGCGTCAGCAGCAAGCCGATGCCGCCCCCGGTGATGGCGCCGATGATGGTGGCGCTGCGGGTGTTGGATTCCAGATAGTACAGCACCTGGCTGACCAGCACCGGCGTCACCTGCGGGATCACTCCGAAGCGGTAGCGTTGCAGCGGCTTGGCGCCGGTCGAAGCCACGCCTTCTATCTGCCTGGAATCGACGTTTTCCAGCGCCTCGCTGAACAGCTTGCCAAAGCTG
Source organism: uncultured Salipiger sp. (assembly GCA_964022595.1). Lineage (GTDB taxonomy): Bacteria > Pseudomonadota > Alphaproteobacteria > Rhodobacterales > Rhodobacteraceae > Salipiger. Next base: position 2,648 of record CAXICP010000024.1, on the reverse strand, counting down.
CCGGTGTCGGTCAGCAGCATCGCCAGCGCCCCTGTCATCGGCCCCGGCCCGAAGGCGCGGCTTAGCACGATGGTCCAGATCAGCCCGTCCACCCCGCGCAGGAAATCGAAACACCGGCGCGCGGCAAAGCGCAGCGCCCCCAGCGGCGAGAAATTTTTCGCCGCAAGAAACGCCAGCGGCAGCGCCACGATGGCCGCGCCAAAGGTGCCCAGAAACGCCATCAGCACGGTTTCGAACAGCGCCCAGGCCACATCGCCGTGGCGCCACATGGGGTTTTCCCAGAAATCATGCCAGGCGCCCGCCAGATTGCTGCGATCGGGGTCGATCCGATCCCCGAACAGCGCGGGCAAGGACACGCCGTGATAGGGGCTGTCGAGGGTGAAGAAGAACAGCTCCCACCCCGGGAAATAGCGGAACAGCTCGGTGCGGTTGCGCGTCAGCGACACCCGCCCGTGCGAGGTCTGCACCTGAAACCGCGTCCCCGAGGCAGAAATCCAGTCCGGCAGATCGCCCTGCTGGTTCGACACCACCTTGCGCCCGTCGATATGTGCTTCGATCAGCCCGTAGCCGGGCAGGTCATAGGCAAGGCCGCCCGCCGGGTCGAAGGTGACCACATGCCCGTCGCCCAGATCGATGGGGGCGTGTTCGGGCGTGATCGCGACCCAATCGGGCTCTGTGCCGGCGGCATAGGCGCCCTTGCGCTCGCCCTCGATCGACACCGATACCTCGCCGGACCGGTTGTCCTGCGTGACATGGGTCTTGTAGCTCCAGATGTCGGACACCAGCGTGCGGGCATTGTCCAGCCGGGCGCGTTCGGCCAGCCCGGGCACGTCGAAGGCAACGAAGACATAGGCCAGATAGGCCAACACCAGCGCGGGCAGCCCGAAAGCGATCATCTTCTTGCGCGCGAACAGCCTGTCGGCCTGCGCGTAAAGGGCAGCATCGGCCATCAGTGGCTCCCCTTGCTGGAAATCATCGCGTTGCGCACATGCGACGAAAGCTGGTCGAAGACCACGATGGTGATGAACAGCAGCAGGAAGATCGCCGCCGCCTCGTCGAACCGCCCCTTGCCCCAGGACATGGCGTTCTTGAGTTCATAGCCGATGCCCCCGGCGCCGACGAAACCCAGGATCGCCGAGGCGCGGATGTTGATTTCAAAGCGCAGCAGCGCATAGCTGAGGTAATTCGGCGACACCTGCGGCACCACCCCCAGCCACATGCTTTGCAGCCAGGTCGAGCCGACCGATTGCAGCCCCTCGACCGGTTTCAGATCGGCGTTCTCGTTGACCTCGGAAAACAGCTTGCCCAGCGCGCCGGCGGTGTGAAAGGCGATGGCGATCATCGCGGGCACCGGCCCGCCCCCAAGCACGAAGATCAGCACCAGCGCGATGACGATCTCGGGCACCGCGCGCATGATGTCCATCAACCGGCGAAACACCGGGATCAGGCGCGGCCAGCGCGCCAGCCCCCGCGTCGACAGCAGCGACAGCCCCATGGCCAGCATCGCCCCGATCAGCGTGGACACTGCGGCGATGTTGATGGTTTCGACCAGCGCCGGAAAGAAATGCACCATGTGCCCGGGCAGCTGGTCCAGCTTGGGCAGGGTGTCGTCGATGACATCCGCCGGAAAGTCGAAGATGTTCGGCAGGCCCGCCCAGAACCCGCCCGCGTTGCGGGCATCGGCCAGCGTGAAGCCCGACGCCATGAGCGCCACGAACACCACCAGGATGATGCCCCCGTACAGGCGCTTGCGGCGCGTCTGTTCCAGGTAACCCGCCCGGATCGCGGCGGTGTCATGGGCGAAGGTTTCGGTCATGCGGGGGCTTTCGGCAGGGCGGCGGGACGTGAAAAGGGCCCGCGCATCGGCGCGGGCCCCGGTGGTCGGGCGATCAGTTGGACTTGGACTGGCGCGCCGCGATGATCGAAAGGTAGTTGTCGTGGCCGATCGGGCGGAAGCCAAGCGATTCACCGGCAGAGATGTTGTAGGTGCAATCCTTGTCGGCGTCGTACATGCCGGCGATCAGGTCGGTCATCTTTTCCTTGATGTCGGCGGGCAGCGACTTGCGCAGAACGATCGGGCCTTCGGGGATCTCGTTCGAGCGCCAGATCTCGACCAGGTCGTTCATGTCGACCAGACCCGCATCGACCGCCTTGCGCAGCGCGCCCGAGTTGTAGCCATCTTCCCATGCGCCCTGGCCGTCGGCCCAGGTCACGCCGCCGTCGACGTCGCCGTTGTTGACCGCGACCACGGTCTGTTCATGGCCGCCGACGAACTTCACTTCGCTGAAGTAGTCGCCCGATTCCATGGTGATCCCGTCCTTGTACTGGGGGATCTCGACCGAGGGGATCAGGTAGCCCGAGGTGGAATTGGGATCGCCGAAGCCGAATACCTTGCCTTCCATGTCGTCAAGCGAGGTGATGCCGCTGTCGGCGCGGGCGAACCCGATGGAATAATAGCCGATCGACCCGTCAAGGTTGACCTTGACCAGCACCGGCTCGACCGCTTCGGGATCGGACAGGAAGGTCGCCGCATAGGCCGACGCGCCCAGCCATGCCATGTCGATGGTGCCGCCCAGCAGGCCCTGGATCACGCCGTTGTAATCGGCGGGGGCGAACAGCTTGGCCGGAACGCCCAGCGCTTCCTCGGT
>CAXICP010000023.1:0-15945 GCA_964022595.1 uncultured Salipiger sp. | reverse complement strand
GTCTCGTGTTCGGTGACCCCGCCCATGCTGACCTGCGCGTTGCCGGGGTTCACGCCGCCGATCATCACCAGCGTTTCGGTGTGGTCATGGATGATCTGCCAGCTGTCCTGGCGGGTGTAGAGAAAGGACAGGAAGTCGATGCCGAACACATGCGGCATGATCGCCTGCGCGCAGCCCGTCGAATAGCTGCCGATCGACGCGACATAGCCGCCGATGCTGTTGAGAAACCGGTGCACCTGGCTTTGCGCGTGGTGGAACCGGCCGGCCGAGCTCCACCCGTAGGAGCCGCCGAAGATCGCCTCGTTGCCATGTTCGGCGCGGATGCGCGCGATTTCGGCGGCGGCGATGTCCAGCGCCTCGTCCCAGGGCAGCACGACGAATTCGTCGCTGCCGCGCCCGCCCCGCGCGCGGGTTTCCAGCCAGCCGCGCCGGATCGATGGCTGCGCCACGCGCGAGCGGTGGTGGACCGCGCCGGGCACCGCCCAGGGGATGCCGGATGGCGCCGGGTCGGCGGCAAAGGGCGCGGTGCCGATGATGCGCCCGTTCTCGACCTCGACTTCGAAGGCGCCCCAGTGGCTGGTGGTGACCCGCCGGGTCACGCCGCTTTGCTCAGACATCCGCATTCTCCTGCCGTTCCGGGCCGTTAAGGGCCGCGCTTGCTGTCACGCCTCGGCCTTCTTTTCCCAGCGCCCCGACTCTTCGGACCAGTATTGCGCCGCGCATCCCGCCCCGGTCAGCGCCTTCCACTGGCCGCGCGCGCGGTCCACCGCCTGCGCATCCTGCCCGTCGAACAGGATGCACACCCGGTCAAGCCGCGCGGTTTCCTCGGCGGAGACCTCGGCGCCATCGACCGACATCAGGCAGGCGGGCGTGTTCGCCAGCGGCTCGCCCACCGTCAGCAGGACGGGCTGGCGCGCATCATGTGCCCCCCCCGCAAGCCCGTGCGGCAGGAACCCGTCTTCGGGGCCCAGCCACAGCTTCTGGTCAAGCCATTCCATCCGCCCCGGATCGACGCCGCGCACCGCGACGCGCCAGCCCGCCGCCAGCGACTTTTCCAGCAGCACCGGCAGCGTGGCTTCCAGCGGGCGCTGGGTCAGGTGATAGAAATAGGCCGCCCCCATGCGATCAGCCCCCGTGCGCGGCGCCCGTCATGCGCCGTTGGCCCCGGAGGTTTCGGGGTCGGTTTCGAAGCGATCGCGCACCAGCCGGTCCAGCGACAGAACGCCCCATCCCGTCGCGCCCTTGGGGGCAAGATCGCTTGCGGTCTTGCGCGAGGCGACCCCGGCGATATCCAGGTGCACCCAGGGCATGTCGTCGCGCACGAAGCGGCCAAGGAACTGCGCGGCGGTGATCGACCCGGCGGGGCGGCCGTAGGAATTCTTCATGTCCGCGATGGCCGAATCCATCAGCGCGTCATAGGCCTTGCCCATGGGCATGCGCCAGGCGCCTTCGCCCTCGGCCCCGGCGGCGCGCAGAAAGCCGTTCGCCAGCCCGTCGTCGTTGGAAAACACCGCCGCGTTCTCGTGCCCCAGCGCGACGATGCAGGCCCCGGTCAGGGTCGCAAGGTCGATCATCGCCGCAGGCGCAAGATGTTCCTGCGTGTACCACAGCACGTCGGCCAGCAGCAGCCTGCCCTCGGCGTCGGTGTTGATGACCTCGATCGTGTCGCCCTTCATCGATCGCACCACGTCGCCGGGGCGCACGGCGGTGCCCGAGGGCATGTTTTCCACGATCCCGACCACGCCGACCACATGGGCGGGCGCCTTGCGCAGCGCCAGCGTCTTCATCACGCCGGCGACGGTGCCCGCGCCGCCCATGTCCATGGTCATGTCTTCCATCCCCGAGGACGGCTTGAGCGAGATCCCCCCGGTGTCGAACACCACGCCCTTGCCCACCAGCGCCAGCGGCGCCGCATCCGAGCCGCGCCAGCGCATCACCACCACCTTGGTGGGCGAGTCCGACCCCTGCCCGACCGCCAGCAGCGCGCCCATGCCCAGTTCGGCCAGGCGGGATTCTTCCAGCACCTCGACTTCGACCCCGATGTCGCGCAGCGCTTCAAGGCGGGCGGCGAATTCGGTGGTGGTCAGCACGTTCGCGGGCTCGTTCACAAGATCGCGGGTAAAGGCGACGCCCTCGGCCGCGGCCAGCAGCGCCAGAGCGGCGGCGCGGGTTTCGGGCGGGCGGGCGCACAGCACGGTGGCGGGCGCCGGCGCGCTGCCCTTGTCGGTCTTGTGATCGGTGAAGGCATAGCCGCGCAGCGCCAGCCCCAGCGCGATCTGCGGCAGGCGGATCTGGCTGTCGCCCACCAGCGTGATGGGGTCGGACCCGGCGGCAACGGCCAGCGCCGCGCCGGCCTTGCGCGCCTCGGTGATCTCGGGGCGGCGTTCCAGCTTGACCACGTCGATCGCGCTTGCCGCCAGCCCCGACGGGTAGCGCAGGCTTGTCACGCTGCCCGGCGTCACCTTGGCCCAGGCATCGCCTTCGGTCAGCCGGGCCAGCGCGCCCCGCGTCAGCCGGTTGATCCGACGCGCGCCCTTGCCAAGCTGGCCGGCCCCGGTGACAAAGACCGCAAGGCGCCCTTCGGTTGCCGCAAGGGCATCCAGGTCGGGTTCGGCGAAGCTGATCTGGCGCAGTCGGGTCATCACTGTCTCCTGTCGTTGTCGGCACAATTGGTAGTGCCAGCCGCCGCCATTGACCAGAGGCAGCTTTTCCATCAGGAACCGAACCGCTAGGGTGGCGCGGACGCGGACGAGACGAAGGGACAGCAGGGCGTGCAGAGATTCGACAGATACATGCTGTCGCAGCTCATGGTTGTCTTTGGATTCTTCGCCCTCGTCCTTGTGATGGTCTATTGGGTGAACGCATCCGTCAGCCTGTTCGACGAGCTTATCACCGATGGCCACTCGGCGGGGATCTTTGCGGAATTCACCCTGCTCAGCCTGCCGTCGGTGATCGCGATGGTCATGCCGATGGCGGCCTTCGGCGCCGCCGTCTACGTCACCAACCGCATGTCCAACGAATCCGAGATGACGGTGATGAAGGCGATCGGCCTGTCGCCCTGGCGGCTGGCGCGCCCGGTGCTGATCTTCGGCGTGCTGGTGGCCATCATGGCGTCGGTGCTGGCGCATGTGCTGGTTCCCGCCGCCGCCAGCAAGTTGCGGCTGCGCGAATCCGAAATTTCCGCCTCGGTCTCGGCGCGGCTGCTGCACGAGGGCACCTTTCTGCATCCGGCGCGCGGCGTGACCTTCTACATCCGCGAGATCACGACTGACGGCGAGCTGCGCGACGTCTACCTGTCGGACCGGCGCACCGAGGGCCGGGTGTTCACCTACACCGCCGAAAACGCCTATGTGCTGCGCGACGAGGCCGGCACCCGGCTGACCATGCGCACCGGCATCGCGCAGGACCTGCGGCTGTCGGACCAGGCGCTGTCGACCACCGATTTCAGCGACCTGACCTATGACATCTCGGCGCTTGTGGCGCCCGGCGGCGCGCCGGGGCGCAGGGCCCGCGGCATTTCCACGTTTGAACTGCTGACCCGCACCGATGCGGTGGCCACCGAACTTGACGACCCGTCCGGCGAGATCCTGCAAGAGGCGCACGAGCGTTTCGCGCAGCCGCTGCTGTGCATCGTCGCCGCGCTGATCGGCTATGCGTCGCTGATGTCGGCGTCCTTCTCGCGCTTCGGCGTGACGCGACAGATCGTCGGGGCGATCTTTTTGCTGGTGCTGGTCAAGCTGGTGGAAAGCGCGGTGAACACGCCGGTGCGCAATTCCGCCGCGCTGTGGCCGCTGGTCTACCTGCCCGGCCTTGCGGGGCTTGGCATCGCCGTCGGGCTGCTGATGCGCGCGGCGCGCAACTTTCGCCCCGGCTGCGCCCCGTCCGAGGCCCCCGCATGATCCTACACAGATATTTCGCCCGCCGCTTCACGTGGATGTTCCTGTCGATCCTGGGGGTCTTTGCGCTTTTCCTGGGGCTGCTGGACCTTGTCGAACAGCTGCGCCGTTTCGGAGACAGCGCCAGCTTCGGCCAGGTCGTCTGGGTGACGCTGCTGAAGCTGCCCGAGGGCATCTATGAAATCCTGCCGCTGGTGATGATCCTTGCCACCGCCGCGCTGTTCCTGGTGCTTGCGCGCAGCTCTGAACTGGTGGTGGTGCGCGCCGCCGGGCGATCGGGGCTGGCGGCGCTTGGCGGTCCGGTGGCGGTGGCGCTCGTGGTGTCGGGGCTGACGGTGGCGATGCTGAACCCGCTGGTGGCGGCCACGTCGAAACGCGCGAGCGATCTGACCGAAAGCTACCAGAGCGACGGCGCCTCGGTGGTTTCCATCGGGCGCGAGGGGCTGTGGCTGCGCCAGGGCGGCGAAGACGGCCAGGTGGTGATTCACGCGGACCGGGCCAACCCCGACGCCACGATCCTTTACGACACCAGCTTCCTGGCCTACGCGCCCGATGCCGGCCCCGAGCGGCGCATCGTCGCCGCCGAGGCGCGTCTGGACAGCGGCAACTGGGTGCTGACCGATGCGGTGGAATGGACGCTGCGCAGCGGCGCCAACCCCGGCGATACTGCGCAGCGCCACGGCGAACTGCGCCTGCCCTCGCCCCTGACCCAGGATGACATCCGCGACCGCTTCGGCCAGCCCTCGGCGGTGGCCATCTGGGACCTGCCCGCCTATATCGCCTCGCTTGAAGAGGCCGGTTTTTCCGCCCGGCGCCACATCGTGTGGTTCCAGATGGAACTGGCCCGCCCCGTGTTCCTGGTGGCGATGGTGCTGGTGGCGGCGGGCTTTACCATGCGCCCCGCGCGGCTGGGGCGCACCGGTCTTTATGTGCTGGGCGCGGTGCTGATGGGCTTTGGCCTGTACTACGTGCGAAATTTCGCGCAGATCATGGGCGAGAACGGACAGCTTCCCCCCGTTCTTGCCGCCTGGATTCCCCCGGTCGCCTCGCTGTTGCTGGCGCTCGGCCTTGTCTTGCAAATGGAGGACGGATGAAACGCAGGGTCCTCCCGCTTGTTCTGGCGGCGGTGCTTGGCGCACCGCTGCACGCACAGACCGCGACACTGCCCGCCGACGCGGATGCGCCCGGCGCGCAGCCGGCGCTGCTGATCGCCGACAGCGTCTTTGTCGAAGGCGGCTCGCGGCTGGTTGCCACCGGCAATGTCGAGGCGCTGCAGGACGGGCTGCGGCTGACGGCGCAGGGCATCGTGTTCGACCAGGACGGCGGCACGCTGACCATCGAAGGCCCGGTGCGCATCACCGATGCCAGCGGCAACCTGCTGCTGGCCGATGCCGCCGAGCTGGACGAGGATTTCCGCAACGGGCTGCTGAAGGGCGCGCGCATGGTCATGGACGACCAGCTTCAGCTTGCCGCAGTCGAAGCGCAGCGGGTCGATGGGCGCTACACGCAGCTTAACCGCGTCGCCGTCACGTCCTGCCAGGTCTGCGGCGCCGGCGAGGTTCCGCTGTGGCAGATCCGCGCCGACCGCGTGATCCACGACGAGGACGAACGCCAGCTGTGGTTTGAAGGCGCGCAGCTGCGCGTGCTGGACGTGCCGGTGTTCTGGTGGCCCCAGCTGCGCCTGCCCGACCCGTCGCTGAAGCGCGCGCGCGGCTTCCTGACCCCGACGTTCCGGTCGACCACCCTGCTGGGCACGGGCATCCGCCTGCCCTATTTCATTCCCATCGGCGATCACCAGGACATCACGCTGACGCCCTATCTTGCGTCCGAAACCCGCACGATGGAGGTGATTTACCGGCGCGCCTTCACCGATGGTTCGCTCGAGGTGAACGGCGCGGTGTCGCAGGACACCCTGCTAGAGGACAAGACCCGCGGCTACCTTTTCATCGAAGGCCAGTTCGGGCTTGGCGGCGGCTTCGAGCTGGATTTCGAACTGCAATCGGTGTCGGATGATTCCTATTTCAACGCCTATGACTACAGCGACAGCGACGAGCGGCTGACCAGCGAGCTGCGCGTCAGCCGTTACCGCCGCGAGGGCTTTATCGATACCGGCCTGACCTATTACGAATCCCTGCTGGCCTCGGAAGAAGACGACAAGGAACCTTCGGTGATCTTCGACAGCGCCTGGGAACGGCGGTTCTTTCCCGGCCGCATCGGCGGGTCGCTGACGCTGGGACTTGAAAGCCACGGGCATTACCGGCGCAGCCAGGTCGACATCGACAGCGACGATGACGACACCATCGTCGACGGGCGCGACATGGCGCGGCTGACCGCCGAAGCGCATTGGCAGCGGCGCTGGACCCTGAACGGCGGCATCCGGGCCGGGGTCGACACCTATCTGTGGGCCGACCGCTTCAACGTCTATGACGATGCGACGTCGGATTCGGATGCCTCGATGCTGACCCCGGGGGCGTCGGTGGAACTGCGCTGGCCCTTCGCCCGCAGCGGCGCATCGGGCGCACGCACCCTGCTCGAACCCGTGCTGATGACCGGCTGGGTCGGCGCCGAGCGCCCCGACATTCCCAATGACGAAAGCACCCGCGCCGAATTCGACGAGGCGAACCTGCTGTCGCTGTCGCGCTTTGCCGCCGCCGACCGGCGCGAACGGGGGCTGATGACCGCTGCCGGCCTGCGCTGGCTGCACGAGGCGCCGGCAGGCTGGACCGCGCGGTTGACCCTTGGGCGCGTCTGGCGCGAAGATGCCGACGCCGACCTGACCCTGTCCAGCGGGGTGGAAGGCACCACGTCGGACTGGCTGATCTCGGGCGGGTTCATCAACCCTCAGGGGCTGTCAATTTCCATACGCGGCCTGCTGGACGAAGGCACCACCTTCGACAAGGCCGAGGCACGCGCCGCCTGGTACAACGATCGCACCGACATCGCCGCCACCTACCTGATGCTGGTCGAAGACCCCGACGAGGACCGCGATGAAAGCCAGGCGGAATTGACCCTGGACGGGTCATACCGTGTCAGCCGCCACTGGACGACATCGGCAGAATGGCGCTACGACCTTGCCGACCGGCGGGTTGACCGAAGCGGCCTGGGGCTGCAATACCGCAATGAATGCGTCCAGGTGGACCTGACCGTGCTGCGCAAGTTCGCGTCCTCGACAAATCTCGAGCCGTCAACGGATTTTGGCCTTTCGGTCGCGCTCACAGGGTTCGGCACCGCGGGCAGCGACAAGGAGTATCGACGCACATGCAATTGACCTCTGCCCGACTGTTCCGCTCGCTCGCGCTGAGCGCGGCGCTGGCCCTTGCAGGCGGCGCCGTGCCGGCCCCCGCGCTGGCGCAGAACCTCTTCGCACCGGCGATCACCGTGGACGAAGCCGTCATCACCAACTACGAGATCGAGCAGCGCGCGCGCATGCTCGCGCTGCTGAATTCGCCGGGCGACGCGCAGGATCTGGCGCGCGAACAGCTGATCGACGACCTCCTGCGCCTGCAGGCCGCGCGCAGCGCCGGGATCGACCCGTCCGAGCAGGAACTGCTTGAAGGGATGGAAGAATTCGCCGGGCGCGCCAACATGACGCGCGAGCAGTTCGTCGCCGCGCTGGAAGGCAGCGGCGTGGCCGAACAGACGTTCCGCGACTTCGTGCTTGCGGGGCTGTCCTGGCGGATGCTGGTGCAGGCCCGGTTCGGCCAGCAAAGCGTGATCTCGCAATCCGAGATCGACCGCGCCATGGCCGGCGCGGGCGGGCAATCCAGCGTGCGCGTGCTGCTGTCGGAAATCATCATGCCAGCCCCCCCGCAAGAGGCCGCCGCGGTGCGCGCCCGCGCCGAACGCATCGCGCAGATGACGTCGACGGCGGATTTCTCGGCGGCGGCGCGGCAGTATTCCGCGACCGCCACGCGCGACAACGGCGGGCGCCTGCCCTGGCGCACCCTTGACGAGCTTCCCCCGCAGCTGCGGTCCATCCTGCTGGCGCTGGGGCCGGGCGAGGTCACCGCGCCCATTCCGCTGCAGGGCGCCGTGGCGCTGTTCCAGCTGCGCGACATCGAGGAAGCCGGCTACAGCCCCCCCGAAATCGCATCGGTCGATTACGCGGCCTATTACATGGCCGGGGGCCGGTCGCCCGAAACGCTTGCCCGCGCGCGGGTGCTAGAGGGGCAGCTTGACCGCTGCGACGATCTTTACGGCATCGCCAAGGGCCAGCCCGCCGAGGTGCTGGAACGGGTGCAGTTGCCGCCCGCAGAGCTGCCGACCGACATCGCCTACGAGCTGTCGAAGCTGGACCCGGGCGAGGTGTCGACCGCGCTGACCCGGTCCAACGGGCAGACGCTGATGCTGCTGATGCTGTGCGGGCGCACCGCCGCAGTGGCCGAGGGCACGGAACGTTCGACCGTGGAAATGGGCCTGCGCAACCAGCGCCTGTCGGCGCTGTCGGACAGCTACCTTGCCCAGTTGCGCGCCAACGCCCGCATTTCCGGGGAATGACCGCACCCGGGCCCGCCCCCGTCGCGCTTAGCTGCGGCGAGCCATCCGGCATCGGCCCCGAACTGGCCGAGGCCGCCTGGTCCGCCCTGGGCCCGTCGCTGCCCTTTGTCTGGATCGGCGCGCCGGCGCATCTGCCCGGCAACGTGCCGCATGTGATCGTGACCGACCCCGCGCAGGCGCGCGCTGCGGCGCAGGATGGTCTGCCGGTCCTGCCAATCGACATTCCGGGGCCGCGCGTGCCGGGCACGCCGCAACCCGCGCAGGCGGCGGGGGTGATCGAAAGCATCGCGCGCGGCGTGGCGCTGGTACAGGGCGGGGCCTGCAGCGCCCTGTGCACCCTGCCCATATCCAAGCAGGCCCTGGCCGAGGGCGCGGGCTTTGCCTATCCCGGCCATACGGAATACCTCTGCGCGCTGGCGGGCGTGGATGAGGTGGTGATGATGCTGGCCAGCGACGAGCTGCGCGTGGTCCCCGCCACCATCCACATTCCGCTGGCAGACGTGCCCACAGCCCTAACCGCCGAGCTGCTGGAAAAGCGCCTGCGCATCACGCGCGGCGCGCTGGTCGCGCAATTCGGCATCGCCGCCCCGCGCATCGCCGTCGCCGGGCTCAACCCCCACGCGGGCGAAGGTGGGCGCATGGGGCGCGAAGAGATCGAGCTGATCGTGCCCGTTCTGGACCGCCTGCGCGCCGAGGGGTTCGACCTGATCGGCCCGCTTCCCGCCGACACCATGTTTCACGCGAAGACCCGCGCCGGCTATGACGCGGCGGTCTGCATGTACCACGACCAGGCGCTGATACCGATCAAGACGCTGGCCTTCGACAAGGGCGTGAACGTGACGCTGGGCATGCCCTTCGTGCGCACCTCGCCCGATCACGGCACCGCCTTCGGCATCGCGGGGCAAGGCATCGCCGATCCGTCATCCACCATCGAGGCGCTGCGGCTTGCCTGGCGCCTTGCCGGCGGCGCGCCATGACCGGCCCGCAAACCTGGAGCCAGAAAACAACATGAGCGCCATCGACGGGCTTCCGCCCCTGCGCGTGGTGATCGCCACGCACGGGCTTTCGGCCAAGAAATCCCTTGGGCAGAATTTCCTTCTGGATCTGAACCTTACCGCCAAGATTGCGCGGCAGGCCGGGGCGCTTGATGGCATGGACGTGCTGGAAATCGGCCCCGGTCCGGGCGGGCTGACGCGCGGGCTGCTGGCCGAAGGGGCGCGCCGGGTGCTGGCCATCGAAAAGGATGCGCGCTGCCTGCCCGCACTGGCCGAGATCGCCGCCCTTTACCCCGGTCGGTTGCAGGTGATCGAAGGTGACGCCCTGCAGATCGACCCGCTGGCGCATCTGACCCCGCCGATCGCGATCTGCGCCAACCTGCCCTACAACGTCGGGACCGAACTGCTGGTGCGCTGGCTGACACCCGAAAAATGGCCGCCGTTCTGGGACACGCTGACGCTGATGTTCCAGCGCGAGGTGGCCGAACGCATCGTCGCCGCCCCCGGCAGCAAGGCCTATGGGCGGCTTGCGGTGCTGGCGCAATGGCGGGCCGAGGCGCGCATCGTGCTAAGCCTGCCTCCGGGGGCGTTCACCCCGCCGCCCAAGGTCGCATCGGCGGTGGTGCATCTGCGCGCCCTGCCCGAACCGCGGTTTCCCGCCGATCGCAAGGTGCTGGAACGGGTGGTGGCGGCGGCGTTCAACCAGCGGCGCAAGATGCTGCGCGCCTCGCTCAAGGGGCTGTCGCCGGATATCGAAGACCACCTGCACGCCGCGGGCATCCTGTCCACCGAGCGGGCCGAGCAGGTGTCGCTGGAACAGTTCTGCGCGCTGGCCCGCCAACTGGCCTGACCCCCTCCGCCCGGGTAAAACGCAAAACGCCACGCCCAAGGGCGTGGCGTTTTTTGCGAACCCGTCCTTGCGGGCCGGATTATTCGGCGGCGTCCGACGACGCGGGCGTCTCGCCCTTGGGCTCTGCCGGGGCAGATTCGTCCGCCTGCGCCTTGGGCTTGCGCGGTTCGGGCTTCTTGCGCGGCCGGCGCGGCTTCTTGGGCTTTTCCTCGGCCTGGGCCGGTGCGGGGGCTTCGCGGTTTTCCGGCGTTTCCACCAGCCCGCTTTCGCCGCCCTCGCCCATGTCGATCACGTCGGGCTGTGCCGGTGCCTCGGCGGCGGGTTCGGCGCGCTTCTGGCGGGGCGAGCCCTGCGGTTGCTGCTGGGCGGGCGCATCCTGCGCCTGCCACTGCGCCTGATCGCCTTCGGACCGGTCGTCACGCTGGGTGTCGCGCTGATCGGACCGATCCTTGTCGCGCTGCGCCTGGCGTTCGCGGTTCTCGCGTTCCTGGCTTTCGCGGCGCTGATCGGCCTCGCGTTGCGCATCGGACAGCATACGCATGTAATGTTCGGCGTGCTGCTGAAAGTTTTCGGCTGCAACGCGGTCATTGCTCAGCCCGGCGTCACGGGCAAGCTGGTTGTACTTGTCGATGATCTGCTGCGGCGTGCCGCGCACCTTGCCTTCGGGGCCGCTGCTGTCGAACACACGGTTGACGACATTGCCCAGCGAATTGCGGTTGCGGTTGTTCTTCGACCGCGAGCGGGATTTCGAGGATCGCATTGTGTTTTGCTATCAGCCTTGTGTCTGACTGTCCCTGTGACCTTGCGGCGCCGAAGGCGCCTGTCGATGCCGGGTCACAACCATTTGGGGTTGATGTTGCGCGGGACCGCCAGCGTGGCATCCACCGCTGCAACACCCCCTAGCTATCCATCTTGGCGCATCGAAACAAGGGAAAATCTTGGAATTTGGATAGGATTCGGGCGAAAAACCGCAAGGCTTGCCGATCAACCGGCGTTCAGCCGCCCCGAAACGACGCGATCGCGCCCGTCCAGATCGCCAAGAACGGCGATGTCGCGCAACCCCGCCGCCTTGAAAAGCGCCGAGACATCCGCGCCCTGGGTCGGGCCGATCTCGACCAGAAGACGGGCGCCCGGGGCCATGTGGCGCGGCGCGCCTTCGGTGATGGCGCGGTAGGCGGCCAGCCCGTCGCCCTCGTCGGTCAGGGCCATGCGCGGTTCGTGTTCGCGCACCTCGGGGGACAGGCCCGGCATTTCATGCGCGGCGATATAGGGCGGGTTCGACACGATCAGATCGAAGCGCGGCGCATCCGCAGGCACGGCGCCGTACCAGTTGCCCCCGGCCAGCGCGGCGCGCGTTTCAAGGCGCAGCGCGTTGCGGTTCCAGAACGCCACATCCAGCGCCGCATCGGAAAGATCCGTGCCCAGCCCGGTCGCGCCCTCGCATTCCGCCAGCAGCGTCAACAGGATGCAACCCGACCCGGTGCCAAGGTCCAGCACGGTGTCAAACGGCGCGGACAGCGCGGATTCGATCAGGATCTCGGTTTCGGGGCGCGGGTCCAGCACATCGGCGTTGACCAGGAAGTCGCGCCCGTAGAACTGGCGCCGCCCGATCAGGTGCGACACCGGCTCGCGCGCGGCGCGGCGAGTGACAAGCGCTTCGAAACTTGCGGCCCGTTCGGGCGCGACGGGTTCGGGAAGAAACAGCGTCAGCCGCCCTGCGGGAACGTTCAGGGCATGCGCCAGAAGGCGGCGCGCATCGCGGCCCGCATCCGCGATTCCCGCCTGCGCAAGGCGCCGCGTCGCGGCGGCCAGCAGCGCCGAGCCTGTCACGCCCCCATCTCGGCCAGCTGCGCGGCCTGCGCATCGGCGGTCAGCGCGTCGGCGATCTCGTCCAGGTCGCCGCCAAGGATCTGTTCCAGCCGGTACAGCGTCAGGCCGATGCGGTGGTCGGTCATGCGCCCCTGCGGGAAATTGTAGGTACGGATACGTTCGGACCGATCACCGCTGCCCACCTGCGCCTTGCGATCCGAGGCGCGCTCATCCGCCGCCGATTGCCGCTGCGCATCGAACAGCCGGGCGCGCAGCACGTTCATCGCGATCTCGCGGTTGCGGTGCTGGGACTTTTCCGAACTGGTGACGACAATGCCGCTGGGAATATGCGTGATGCGCACGGCGGAATCGGTGGTGTTGACGTGCTGCCCGCCCGCGCCGGAACTGCGCATGGTGTCGATGCGGATGTCACCGGGGGCGATGTCGATATCCACCGCCTCGGCCTCGGGCAGCACCGCGACGGTGGCCGCCGAGGTATGGATGCGACCGCCGGATTCGGTTTCGGGCACGCGCTGCACCCGGTGCACGCCGGATTCGTACTTGAGCCGGGCGAAGACGCTGTCGCCTTCGATGCGCACCACCAGTTCCCGGATGCCGCCCAGTTCGGTCTGCTGCTCTTCGATCACCTCCCAGCGCCAGCCGCGCGCTTCGGCGTAACGCTGGTACATGCGGGCGAGATCGGAGGCGAACAGCGCCGCCTCTTCGCCGCCCGTGCCGGGGCGGATTTCCAGGATCGCGGGGCGGGAATCGGCGACATCGCGCGGCAGAAGCGCCAGTTGCAGCGCCTTTTCCGCCTCGGGAAGCCGCGCCTTGATCTCGGCAAGCTCTTCTTCGGCAAGCGCCTTCATCTCGGGGTCGTCCAGCATCGCGCGCGCGTCCGTCAGCGCGTCCTGCAAGCGCATCCAGTCGGTGATCTGGTCGACCACGGGGCGCAGGTCGGCATATTCGCGGCCAAGCGCCGCAATGTCGCCGGTCCCGTCAGCCATGCGGGCCTCGAGATATTCGAAACGTTCAAGAATTTGCCGAAGGCGGTCTGCGGGGATCATGGCGCCCTCTTTTCCCCATCCCCCGGCCCCGGTCAAGGGCGCCCGTGCTCAGCCCGGCAGGTCAAGCTGGTCCAGCCAGCCGGTCACCCGCGCCCGGTTCACGCCCTGGTCGGACTGCCCGAAGCGCTGGCGCGCGTAGATTTCCACCGAATCGCCTTCAAGCTGCACGGTGGTGTAATCGGGAAAGCCCATCCAGAGCGAGCGGGTGACATAGGTGATGCGCCCCTCGTCCGGCGCGCCGGCCAGAACCTCGGTCCGGGGGGTTTCCAGGATGACGCGGTGCAGGGCCTGCACCGTGTCCGCCCCGCCGGAAATCCGCCGGCGCACGCCGCCCGCAAGATCCTGGTCGGCGGTCACCTTGGGGTCCACATGCCACACGGCAGGATCGGACGGCCCCAGCCGGATCCAGGCAAGCCCGCCGATCACCACAAGAACGATAAGCCAAAAGACCATCCGCACGGGCAGTTTTCCTTTCGCTGGCAGGGACAAGCCCCACCTGTTCACATGATTCCCCGGCGCGGGAAAAGGCCGGCGCGCTCACATCCGCGGCATATCGCCGACCCCGGGATCAGCCGGTCTTGCGCCGGGTCCAGCCCCACAGGCACAGCAGCTCGGTGGCCACATGCGCCGCGGCGATGGCGGTCGCGCCGGTGGTGTCGAAGGGCGGTGAGACCTCGACCACGTCGCCGCCCGTCAGGTTGATCCCCGCAAGCCCGCGCAGCATCACCGCCGCCTGATGGCTGGTCAACCCGCCCCAAACCGGCGTGCCCGTGCCCGGCGCAAAAGCCGGGTCCAGCGCATCGATGTCAAAGCTAAGATAGACCGGATGCTGCCCCACGATGTCTTGCACGCGCGCGGCAATCGCCTCGGGGCCGGCGCGGTGCACCTCGCGCGCGTCAAGGATGTGAAAGCCCATGGTGTCGGGATTGTCGGTGCGGATGCCCACCTGCACCGACCGCGACGGATCGACATAGCCAAGCTTGACCGCCTTGTACATGAAGGTGCCGTGGTCGATGCGGTTGAAATCGTCGTCAGCCCAGGTGTCGGTATGGGCGTCGAACTGGATGACGGACAGCGGGCCGTATTTCTCGGCATGGACCTTGAGGATCGGCAGGGTGATCGAATGGTCCCCCCCCAGCGTGATGCTGGCCGCCCCCGCTTCGAGGATTCCCGAAATATGCGTGGCAAGCGTTTCGGGAAACGCCGGAACATTGGCGTAATCAAAGGCAAGATCGCCGTAATCGGCAATGGCGAATTCGCCAAGCACGTCATAGCCCCAGCCGTAGGGCGCATCGCAGG
The DNA here is from genome assembly GCA_964022595.1 of uncultured Salipiger sp. GTDB lineage: Bacteria > Pseudomonadota > Alphaproteobacteria > Rhodobacterales > Rhodobacteraceae > Salipiger. The sequence continues at coordinate 1,532 of CAXICP010000023.1, read as the reverse complement.
GTTGCAAAAGCGACGCTTCGCGGATCGCGCGCGGCCCCAGCCGGGTGCCGGTGCGGTTGGTCACCGCCTGGTCGAACGGCACCCCGGTCACGGCCACGTCGACGCCGCACAGATCCTTCGTGTACTTGCGCCGCAAAAAGGAAGCGGCGCCGCCGAACACGTTTTCAAAGCTTGGCCCCTTCAGGTCAGACCGGGTGAACGCGTGGTCGATCTGGGTCTTGGCATCTTCAAGCGCCATGTGAACCTTTTCCTTCAAGTATATGATATGTTTTTATCTTCATCTCTTTGTGCGCTGATTTGTTCGCAGTCCTTGACCCAACACTTCCCGCAAAGCGATCAGGCGCGCAAGGGGTGGCGGGTTTCGATCAGCCGCGCGAAAAAGCTGGCCCCGATCGGCGCCGCCTCATCGTTGAAATCGAACTTGGGATGGTGACAGGACGGCCCAAGCCCCTGGCCCAGATAGACGAAGGCGCCGGGGCGGGATTCCAGCATGTACGAAAAATCCTCGGCGCCCATCGACGGGGCCGAATCCGTGATAACCGAAGGGGAAACCTCGCGCGCGATCTGGACGGCAAAATCGGTCTGATCGGCGTGATTGACGGTTGGCGGATAGTTGCGCTGGTAGTCCAGATGCGCCGTGACCCCGTAGCTCATCGCCTGGCCTGCCACGATCTCGCGGATGCGGCGTTCGGCGGTGTCGCGGATATCCGGATCGAAGCTGCGCACCGTGCCGGCAAGCCGCGCGGTTTCGGGAATGACATTGGTGGCCGATCCCGTCTGAACCACCGTCAACGACACCACCAGCGATTTGAGCGGATCGATATTGCGCGACACCACGGTGTGCAGCGCCTGCCCGATGGCAAGCGCGCAAGGCACCGGATCGATGCAGGCGTCGGGATGGGCCGCATGGCCGCCGCGCCCCGTCAGCATCAGTTCGAAATCATCCACCGCCGCCATGAGCGGCCCCGTCCGGGTCGCGAAGGCCCCCAGCGGGCGGGTGGGGTCGGTGTGCAGGGCAAAGATTTCTTCGATGCCGAACCGTTCCATGATGCCTTCTTCGACCATGATACGCCCGCCGCCGATGGATTCCTCGGCCGGCTGAAACACAAGCGCCACCCGCCCGGAAAACTTGCGCGTCTCGGCCAGGTATTTCGCGGCCCCCAGAAGCATCGCGGTATGGCCATCGTGACCGCAGGCATGCATCCGGTCCGGCACCACCGATCGGTATTCAGCCCCGGTCTGTTCGCTCATGGGCAGCGCGTCCATGTCGGCCCGCAGCCCCGTGACCGGCCCGTCGCCCTGCCCGTCGATCATCGCCACGACTCCGCTTGTCGCGATGCCTTCGTGTATTTCCGAAATGCCGAATTCGCGCAGTTTTTCCACGACGAACCGTGCTGTTTCGTGGCAGTCCAGACTAAGCTCGGGATGGCTGTGCAGGTGCCTGCGCCAGGTCTTCATCTCTTCGGCGTAATCGGCGATGCGGTTGACGATGGGCATGGGTGGACTCCGGGGCGTGACTGTCGCAGGACGGC
>CAXICP010000022.1:0-15964 GCA_964022595.1 uncultured Salipiger sp. | reverse complement strand
ATGGGTGTCGCCCACGTTGAAGGCCGAGGTCGACAAGCGGCTGGAACGGGGCGAACAGGCGATGCTGTTCATCAACCGCCGCGGCTATGCGCCGGTGACGATCTGCCGGGCCTGCGGGCATCAGGTGGGCTGCCCCCATTGCGACGCGCGCATGGTCGAACACCGGTTCCTGCAGCGGCTTGTCTGCCATCAATGCGGCGAGACGACGCCCAAGCCATCGGAATGCCCCGAATGCAAGGCCGAGGACAAGCTGGCCGCCGTCGGCCCCGGGGTCGAACGCCTTGCCGAAGAGGCGGCCGAGCTGTTCCCCGACGCGCGCCTTGCGGTGCTGTCATCGGACCTGTTCGGATCGGCGCGCGCGCTCAAGGATGAAATCGAGAAGATCGCGCGCGGCGGGGCCGACATCATCATCGGCACGCAGCTGGTGGCCAAGGGGCACAACTTTCCGCAGCTGACGCTGGTGGGGGTGATCGATTCCGATCTTGGGTTGCAGGGCTCGGACCTGCGCGCCGCCGAACGCACCTTTCAGCTGATGCGGCAGGTGGCCGGGCGCGCGGGGCGGGCGGACAAGCCCGGCACGGCGTTGATGCAGACCTACCAGCCCGAACACCCGGTGATCCGCGCGATCCTGTCGGGGGACGAAGAAAGCTTCTGGAAGGCCGAGGCGGATGAACGCCGCGCCGCCGGGATGCCGCCCTATGGGCGGCTGGCGGCGGTGATCCTGTCATCGACCGAAGCGCAGGAAGCGTTCGATCTGGGCAATGCCATGGCGCGGCAGGACGCGCCGCTGCGCAAGGTCGGCGCGCAGGTGTTCGGGCCGGCGCCCGCGCCCATCGCACGGGTGCGGGGGCGCCACCGCGTGCGCCTGCTGGTCAAGGCGCCCAAGGGTGTCGCGTTGCAACCGGCGCTTGCCGCCTGGGCGGCGCAGTTCCGACTGCGCGGCGAATTGCGCATGGCAATCGACATCGATCCGCAAAGCTTTTTCTGACGGCGCGGTTCAGGGCTTTCTGACCCCCGGCTCAGGGCATCCCCAGCCAGATCTTGTATTGCAGCCGGGCGCCGGCGGCCCGGGCCTGGCGCAGCTTGGCCTGCACCAGCCGAAAGGCACGGGCGGGGTCGCGATGGTCGTCCCAGTTCGCCCCGTCCGGGTCCGCCCCCAGGATTTCCCAATCGGTATCGCGGGGCGGTTCGTGCAGCGTCAGGGCCGAGGCTTCCATCAGCCTGACCCCCAGCCCGCGCGCCAGCCCGTGGCGCGCGAGGGATTCGGCGTCGCCTGGCGACAGCCAGGGCGATCCCGCGCCCGTCCGGGCGGCCCGGGCCCATGCGCGCAGCATGTCATGGCCCGGGTCCGGATCGTGAGGCGCGAGCAGGGACATCACACGCTGAGACAGACGTATTTCAGTTCAAGGTAATCCTCGATCCCGTGGTGCGAACCCTCGCGGCCAAGGCCCGATTGCTTGACCCCGCCAAAGGGCGCCATCTCGGTCGAGATGATGCCGGTGTTCACCCCGACGATGCCGTATTCCAGCGCCTCGGCCACCTTGTAGACGCGGCTGAGATCCTTGGCATAGAAATAGGACGCAAGGCCGAAGATCGTGTCATTCGCCAGCTCGATCACGTCGTCTTCGGTTTCGAACTTGAACAGCGGGGCAAGCGGGCCGAAGGTTTCATCGGTGGCAAAGGCCATCTCGCGGGTGGCGCCGGTCACAATGGTGGGCTCCATGAAGTTGCCCGGCCCCTGCAGCGTGTCGCCGCCGCCAAGGATCACCTCGGCGCCCTTGGATTTGGCATCAGCGATGTGATTTTGCACCTTGTCGATGGCCTTGGGGGTGATCAGCGGACCAAGGTCGGTGCCGTCTTCCAGCCCGTCGCCGACCTTCATCTTCGACACCGCGTCTTTCAGCTTTTCGGCAAAGGCATCGTAGACGCCCGACTGCACGTAGATCCGGTTGGCGCAGACGCAGGTCTGCCCGTTGTTGCGGAACTTGCACATGATCGCGCCCTGCACGGCGGCATCCAGATCGGCGTCGTCGAACACGATGAACGGCGCGTTGCCGCCCAGCTCCATCGAGCATTTCATCACCTGGTCGGCGGCCTGCGCCAGCAGGATGCGGCCCACCCCGGTCGAACCGGTGAAGGTCAGCTTGCGCACCTTGGGGTTTTCGCAGAATTCCTTGCCCACCTCGGATGCGCTGTCCGAAGGCAGCATGTTCAGCACCCCCGCCGGGATGCCCGCGCGTTCGGCCAGAACGCAGATCGCCAGCGCCGACAGCGGCGTTTCCGACGCGGGGCGCCCGACAAAGCTGCACCCGGCGGCCAGCGCGGGGGCGGCCTTGCGGGTGATCATCGCGTTGGGAAAGTTCCACGGCGTGATCGACGCGGCCACGCCGATGGGCTGCTTCATCACCATGATGCGCTTGTCCGCCTCGTGGCCGGGGATGGTTTCGCCGTAGATGCGATTGGCCTCTTCGGCGAAGAATTCTATGAAGGACGCGCCATAGGCGATTTCCCCGGCGGCCTCGGCCAGGGGCTTGCCCATCTCGGCGGTCAGGATCTTTGCCAGGTCGGACTGGTTGGCCATGATCAGGTCGAACCACTTGCGCAGGATGTTGCTGCGTTCCTTGGCGGTCAGCGCGGCCCATTTCTTTTGCGCGACATAAGCGCCGTCGATGGCGCCGGCGATCTGGGCGCGCGACAGGTTGGCCACGCGCGCGATGACATCGCCCCGCGCCGGGTTGGTCACGTCGAATTCGCCGTCGGCGCCGGTGATCCATTCGCCGTTCACATAAGCCTTGGTCTGCAGCAGGCTTGGATCGTCCAGCAGCGACGGAAGATTGGTTGCGGTCTGATCCAGCATGGCGTTCTCCTCGGGGTTTGATTTATGCGAAGGGCAGATCACCTGTCTTGCACGAAGTCTAGCGCCAACTCGGAGAATTTCCATGGATCTCAGCGAAGCCTACGCCAACGGGCCATTCATTGCGCAGGCAGACGCTTACCCGCCGCGCTGGGCCGGGGCGGCGGCCGCGTTCCGGGCCGAAATGGCGGCCGAGGGGCGCCTGCGCGAGGGGCTGTCCTATGGGCCGGGCGGGCGCAACCGGTTCGACCTGGTGCTGCCCGCCGAAACGCCCGAGGGGCTGCTGGTCTTCGTGCATGGCGGGTACTGGATGAAATTCGGGCGGGCCGACTGGACGCATCTTGCCGCCGGGGCCGTGGCGCGCGGCTGGGCGGTGGCGCTGCCGTCCTATGACCATTGCCCCGATGTGCGGATTTCCGACATCACGTCGCAGATCGCGCTGGCGGTGATGGCCGCCTCGGTCGAGGTCAGCGGCCCGATCCGGCTGGCGGGGCACAGCGCGGGCGGGCATCTGGTGGCGCGGATGCTGGCCCCCGGCGTGCTGCCCGAGGCGGTGGCGGGCCGGATCGACCGGGTGATGCCGATTTCCCCGCTGGCGGACCTTGCGCCGCTGATGCAGACCGGCATGAACGCGACGCTGCGCATCGACGAGGCCGAGGCCCGTTCCGAAAGCCCCGTCGCGATGGCGCCGCCGCAGGTGCCGGTGACGGTCTGGGTGGGCGGGGATGAACGCCCGGCGTTCCTGGACCAGGCGCGCTGGCTGTCGCAGGCCTGGGGCTGCGCGCTGGTGATCGACGCAGGCAAGCACCATTTCGACGTGATCGACGGTCTGGCCGACCCCGCCAGCGAAATGGTCAGGCGGCTTCTGGCCTAGGCGCGCGGGGCCAGCCAGCGGCCCAGCGGGCGCCAGCCGGCGGCGGCGACGATGCAGGTGCCGCCCGCCGCGATCCAGAACGGCAGGGTCAGCGCCACGTCCCGGGGCAGCACCGCGGCGCCCGCCCGCACCGCAAGGCCCGACAGCAGCAGCCCCAGCGGCATCATCCCCCAGGCCAGCAGCCGGTAGGCGCTGTTGACCCGCCCCAGCAGGCCGTCGGGAATCATCCGCTGCCGGGTGGACACCGACACGGTGTTCCACACCAGCCCGCAGAATTCGAACACGAACAGCACCGCGCCAAGGCTGATCGCCCCGGGCGCAAGCGCGATGGCGGCAAAGCATGGCGCCGTGGTGGCCAGCGTCCATTGCGCGGCGCGGGCCGGGCCGATGCGGCGCACGATGCGATCCCCCAGCAGCCCGCCGGCGATGCCTCCGACCGCGCCGGTGGCCAGCACCAGCCCGTAGGCGGTGGGCGCCAGCCCCAGGTTTTCCTGCACGTGCAGGATCAGCGCGATCAGCACCATCTGGAAGAACAGGTTCCACATGCCGGTCAGCCATGCCAGCCCCATCAGCAGCGGCGAGCCGCGCAGAAAGGCGATGCCTTCGGCCAGTTCGGCGCGCCAATCGGCCGGCCCCGAACGGGCGGGGCGGAACTGCCCGGCGATGCTGGCGACGATCAGCGCGGCCAGCCCATAGGCCAGCGTGTTGGCGGCAAAGGGCACGGGCAGCGCGATGGCGATCAGCAGCGCCCCCAGCGGCGGGCCGGCCAGCGCGTTGCCGACCAGCTCGGCGCTCCACAGGCGGCCATTGGCGCGTTCCAGCGCCTGCGGGGGCACCAGCGCGGGCAGCATGGTCTGGGCGGCATTGTCGCGAAACACCTCGGCGGCGCCAACCACCAGCGCGGCGGCGATGAGGGCCCCGAAGGCGGCGGGCGAACTGACGCCCTGCGCCGGGGCGTCGCCGACGGGCAGCGCCGCAAGCGCCACCGCCGCAAGCCCGAAGGCCAGCGCGCGGGCGATGTCCATGCGCAGGATCAGGCGCCGCCGGTCGGTTCGGTCGGTGACGATGCCCGCCGGAAGCGCAAGCAGCGCCCAGGGCAGGCGCAGCGCCACGGGAACCAGCGCGACCAGCAGCGGATCGCGCGTCAGCAGGGATGCGGCCCAGGCCCAGGCGACGGTCGCGATGCCGTCGCCCAGGTTGGTCAGGGCGCTTGCCGCGACGAAGCGGCCAAGCCGGGAAATCATGCCGCTCCTTTCGGTCCGGGACTCGTGCGGACCGTGGCGCGCGGCGCCCCCGGTGGCAAGGCGGATCAGGCCCTGCGGCGGCGCACCAGCGTCAGGCCGCCAAGGCCAAGCCCCATCAGCCAGAAGGCCGCCGGAAGCGGCACGGCGGCGATCTGCGCGACAAGATCCGCGGTGGAATAGCTGACCGGCCCGCCGACCCCTTCAAAGGTGTAGGTTTCGAAATTGGTCAGCGCGATGTCGAAGGTTCCCGCGCCGCCGTCAAAGGCCAGCGTCAGCACGTCATCCAGCCACGAGACGCTTTGGAACAGCCCGTCGGAAAAGGCGAAATACACCTCGTCGGTGCCGTCTCCGCCATCGAAAAGGCTGGCGAACCCGTCCGAATAGCCGGTTTCGTAGAACGACAGCAGGTCGTCATCGCCGCCCAGCAGCGTCACGCCGTCCACCACCGATCCCGCGCCCAGCAGCAGGCTGTCGGCGCCCATGCCAAGGTTCAGCGCGGTGCCGCCGGTGCCCCGGATGGTGCCGGTGTTGGTGACGATCTGGGATTGGACGTTGGGATAGAAATCTTCGCCATCCTCGGTGTAGCCGTGGGTTTCGACCAGGATGCCGGTGTTGCCCTGGATCAGGCCGGAATTGTCGATGACAAGCGCGCCATAGGGGCCGGGGTAGGGATCGCCCGCATCCGCAAAGGGGCCATCCACGTCGATGCCCGCGCCGGTCAGGGCGGCTGCGGTGATGGTGCCGGTGTTGATGACAGTGCCGTCGTCGATATCCAGCCCGTCGCCATCCGACCCGGTGCTTTCGATCAGCCCGTGGTTGGTGATGCTGGCATTGCGGCCCACCTGCACGCCGTCTTCGTCGGCGCGGATCACGCCGGAGGCCAGGTTGGTGACGATCGCGTCGTCGCCGGCCTCGACCCCTTCGGTACCGGCAAGGATGGTGCCGCTGTTGGTGACGTCGGCGCCATCTTCGACGGTGATCGCCTTGTCGCCCGCATCGATCAGGCCCTTGTTGTCGATGATCGCGTCATCCTCGCCGGTGATGCCCTTGTCGTCAGCAAGGATCCGGCCCGAGGCAAGGTTTTCGATATCGGCGCGGTTGCCGATGGAAACCCCGTCATCGCCGGCGCTCAGCGTGCCCGAATTGGTCAGCGCCAGATCGTTGTCGACGTTGACCGCGTCCTTGTCGGTGCTGGAAATGGTGCCAGTGTTGGAAATTTCCGCCCGGTCGTTGGCTTCGATGGCGTGCTCGCCGTCGGATTGCACGGTGCCCGCGTTCGTCACCTCAAGGTCGCTGTTGGCCAGGATGCCCGCGTCGGCCCCGCCCGTGACCACGGCGCCGGCGTCGACGGTGACGGTGATGTCATTGTCGCCGCCCCGGTCCACCGGGGCCGACGGGTTCGCCGTGCAGGTGTAGGTGCCCGAAGGCGACTCGGTGCAGGCCAGCGCGGGCGTGGCAAGAACGAAGGGCAGCGCCGCAAGAGCGGTGCCGCAAAGAAGGGCGCGGGGGGTCATCGTGATCTCCGAAGGTGTCTGGGTCTGCGTGGAATTACGGCAGAATTGTGACGCGACGTTAACAATTGCGCGCTTTGGCGCGATCGCCGCCCGTGTCGCACGAGCGTCACCCAATCGTCGCGGAACCGTTACGCGCAGGGTCCAATGGCTGCGCAGGGAACATAGACAGGGGACACCCATGACACTGCGCACGATCTGCCTGACCTCGGCGATTGCGCTGACGGCTTCCGCCGCAAGCGCCGAGATGAACTTCAACCGCATCGCGTCCTTCGCCACGCCCGGCAACATGGCCGATGGCGAGGACCGCGCCCGCGTGACCTCGGCCGAGATCATCTATGCCACCGAAGACGGCATGACCCTGGTCTATACCGACAGCCCGCTGGGCGTGATCGGGCGCATCGACATCACCGACCCCGCCGCCCCCAGGCCGCTGGGCAATATCGACATGGATGGCGAGCCGACATCGGTCGCGATCACCGGCACCACCGCGTTTGTCGGGGTGAACACGTCGGAAAGCTACACCGCGCCGTCGGGCAAGCTGGTGGCGCTGGATGCGGTCACCGGCGAGGTTGCCGGGGAATGCGATCTTGGCGGGCAGCCGGATTCGGTGGCGCTGGCCAAGGATGGCAGCTTTGTCGTGATCGCCATCGAAAACGAACGTGACGAAGACCTGGGCGACGGTCGCGTGGGCCAGATGCCCGGCGGGTTCGTGCAGATCCTGGACGTGGCGAACGGCGCGGCCGATTGCGACAGCATGGTCACCGCAGACGTGACCGGCCTTGCGGACATCGCCCCCGAAGACCCCGAACCCGAATTCGTCGACGTGAACGACGCTGGCGAAATCGTCCTGACCATGCAGGAAAACAACCACATGGTCGTGCTGGACAAGGCGGGCGAGGTGCTGTCGCATTTCTCGGCCGGCTCGGTGGATCTGACCGACATCGACGCCACGGACGAACGCGGCGCGCTGGTGTTCACCGAAAGCCAGATGGGCCGCCTGCGCGAGCCGGATTCGGTGCAATGGATCGACGATGACCATTTCGTCATCGCGAACGAGGGCGACATGGATGGCGGCTCGCGCAGCTTCACCATCTTCAACAAGGACGGCAGCGTCGTGTACGAGGCCGGCAACGCCTTTGAACATGCGGTCATCCAGGTCGGCCACTACCCGGACAAACGGTCCGACGCCAAGGGCGCGGAACCCGAGGGCATGGAATTCGCCCGCTTTGGCGACACGCCGTTCCTGTTCGTCATGTCCGAACGCGGCTCGGTCGTCGCGGTCTATGACGTGACCGACCCCGCCGCGCCGGTGCTGACGCAGATGCTGCCCTCGGGGATCGCGCCCGAAGGCATCGTCGCCATTCCGCAGCGCAACCTGCTGGTCACCGCCAACGAGGAAGACCTGATCGAAGACGGCGGCGTGCGCGCCCATGTCATGATCTACGACTACGCCGAAGGGGCGGCCAGCTACCCGACGCTGACCTCTGAAGGCGCGGACGAGCTGATCGGCTGGGGCGCCATTTCCGGCATGGTCGCAGGCGATGACGGCATGATCTACGCGGTCAACGACAGCTTTTACGGCTACCAGCCGACCATCTTCACCATCGATCCGTCGTCGACCCCGGCGCGCATCACCAAGGCCACCCGCGTCACCCGCGCCGGGCATATCGCGCAAAAGCTGGACCTTGAAGGAATCACCACCGACGGTGACGGCGGCTTCTGGCTGGCGTCCGAAGGGCGCACCGACCGGGTCATCCCGCATGCGCTGTACCATGTGGATGCGGATGGGCAGATCACCGACGAAATCGGCCTGCCCGCCGAACTGCTTGCCGGTGAGAAACGCTTTGGCTTCGAAGGCGTGACCATGATCGACGGCACGCTCTGGATGGCGGTTCAGCGCGAATGGGGCGGCGATCCCAAGGATCACGCCAAGCTGGTGTCCTATAACCCGCAAACCGAAGAATGGGGCGCCGTGCTGTACCCCAAGGCCGCGCCTGCCAAGGGCTGGGTCGGGCTTTCGGAAATCACCGCGCATGGCGATTACGTCTACATCGTGGAACGTGACAACCAGATCGGCGCCGAAGCGGTGACGAAAAAGGTCTACCGCGTGCCCGTCGCCGACATGACCCCCGCCGCCATCGGGGGCGAGCTGCCGGTCGTTACCAAGGAAGAGGTCCGCGACCTGATCCCCGACCTGAAAGCCTGGGGCGGCTATGTGGTCGACAAGGTCGAAGGCCTTGCGATCACCGAAGACGGCACCGCCTTCGTGTCCACCGACAATGACGGCGTGGATGACAGTTCGGGCGAGACGTTCTTCTGGTCCTTCTCGCTGGACAACTGATGCCGCGGCCGGGGGCGGGGCCTTGTGCCGCCGCCCCCGTGCCACCGCCCGGCGCGATTTGACCCCTTCAAACATTGCGGCAGCGTGGCAAGCGCGCTACATGGCCCTCGCATCGACCAGACGATGCATCCCCGTCCCGACCCGTCATGAGGCCCGACGCGCATGCACACGCCCTACTACCTGATCGACAAGTCCCGCCTGCTTCCCAACATGGAAAAGATCGCCCGCCTGCGCGAGCAGTCCGGCGCCAAGGCGCTTCTGGCGCTGAAATGCTTCGCCACATGGTCGGTGTTCGACATGATGTCGGACTACATGGACGGCACGACGTCATCCTCGCTGTTCGAGGTCAAGCTGGGGCATGACAAGTTCCCCGGCGAAACCCACGCCTATTCCGTGGCATGGGCCCCGGGCGAGATCGACGAGGTGCTGGCCGCGTCCGACAAGGTGATCTTCAACACCGCGCAGCAGCTGATGCGGTTCGAACAGGTCAGCCGCGGCCACACGCGCGGGCTGCGGGTCAATCCCGGCGTGTCGACCAGCGGCTTTGACCTTGCCGACCCGGCGCGGCCCTTTTCGCGCCTTGGCGAACACGCGCCCGAAGACATCGAACCCGTCGCCGACCTGATCAGCGGCTTCATGTTCCACAACAACTGCGAAAACGACAGCTATGACCGTTTCGACGAGATGCTCGGCCAGATCGAGGCGCGCTTTGGCCACCTGATCCGGCGCATGGACTGGATAAGCCTTGGCGGCGGCATCCATTTCACCGGCGAGGGCTACCCGCTGGACCGGCTTGCCGAACGGCTCAAGCGCTTTGCCGGCGAAAACGAGGTGCAGGTCTATCTGGAACCGGGCGAGGCGGCGATCACCGGGTCGACCACGCTTGAGGTCACCGTGCTGGACACGCTGTTCAACGGCAAGAACCTTGCCATCGTCGACAGCAGCATCGAAGCGCACATGCTGGACCTGCTGATCTACCGCGAAAGCGCGAAGATGGCGCAAAGCGGCGATCAGGAATGGATGATCTGCGGCAAAAGCTGCCTTGCGGGCGATATTTTCGGCGAATTCCGCTTTCCCAAGGCGTTGCAGCCGGGCGACCGGCTAAGCATTCAGGACGCGGCCGGCTATACCATGGTCAAGAAGAACTGGTTCAACGGGGTGCAGATGCCCTCGATCGCGATCCGCGAGCTGGACGGGACGGAACGGCTGGTCAAATCCTTCACCTACGACGATTTCGCGGCGGCCCTGTCGTGATCTGCCTGCGCCCGCAGGGGCGCCTCATCATCAAGGGAGTTCTGTGTTGAAAAAGAACGTTCTCATCATCGGCGCCGGCGGCGTCGCACAGGTTGTCGCGCATAAATGCGCCCAGCACGCGGATGTGCTGGGGGATCTTCATATCGCCAGCCGCACCCGGTCCAAGTGCGACGCGATCATCGAATCCGTCCGCGCCAAGGGCCACGACTGCAAGTTCAAGGCGCACGAGCTGGACGCGACCGACAGCGCCGCCGTCGCCAGCCTGATCCGGCACAGCGGGTGCCAGATCGTCATCAACGTGGGCACCGCCTTCGTGAACATGCACGTGCTGGACGCCTGCATCGAAACCGGCGTGGCCTATATCGACACCGCGATTCACGAAGAGCCCGACAAGATCTGCGAAACCCCGCCCTGGTACGCCAATTACGAATGGAAGCGCCGCGAGGCCTGCGCCGAAAAGGGCGTGACCGCGATCCTTGGCGCCGGTTTCGATCCGGGCGTGGTGAACGCCTATGCGCGCTTTGCCATCGACCAGATGGACGAGGTGACCAGCATCGACATCGTCGACATCAACGCGGGCAGCCACGGCAAGTATTTCGCGACCAACTTCGACCCCGAAATCAACTTCCGCGAATTCACCGGCACCGTCTACTACTGGGAAGACCGCCAGTGGAAGGAAACGTCGATGTTCGCCAGCGGGCGCGAATGGGATCTGCCGGTGGTCGGCCCGTCCAAGGCCTACCAGTCGGGCCATGACGAGGTGCACAGCCTTGCCACCAACTACCCGCAGGCGGACGTGCGGTTCTGGATGGGCTTTGGCGAGCACTACATCAACGTGTTCACCGTGCTGAAGAACATCGGCCTGCTGTCCGAACAGTCCGTCACCACCGCCGAGGGGCAAGAGGTGGTGCCGCTCAAGGTGGTCAAGGCCTGCCTGCCGGACCCGGCCAGCCTTGCGCCCGATTACACCGGCAAGACCTGCATCGGCGATCTGGTGAAGGGCACCAAGGACGGCAAGGAAATCGAACTGTTCGTCTACAACGTGGCCGATCACAAGGATGCCTATGAAGAGGTCGGCAGCCAGGGCATTTCCTACACTGCGGGCGTGCCCCCGGTTGCCGCCGCAATGCTGGTCGCCACCGGCGAATGGGACGCAGGCGCCATGAAAAACGTCGAGGAAATGGACCCCAAGCCGTTCTTCACGCTGCTTGACCGGATCGGCCTGCCGACGCGGGTTCTGGATGGCGGGCTTGGCGGCACCGACATGGCCTGGACCGACTACAAGGGCTGATCCGGGCGGGCAGACGGTGCGCCGGCGCAAAGCTGGCGCCCCGGTTCGGCCAGACGTGAAAAAGCCCCGACGAACCGCCGGGGCTTTCCTTGGGGGCGTGCGAAACCGGTCAGTTCACCGATTGCGCGTCCACCACATCCTTTTCGATGGCCGGGCGTTCCGATCCGCGCGCGATTTCGATCCGGCGCGGTTTCAGCGCCTCGGGGATCTCGCGCTTGAGATCGATGTGCAGCATGCCGTGTTCATGCACGGCGCCGGTCACGCGGACATGGTCGGCCAGCGTGAAGCGGCGTTCGAACGCGCGGGTCGCGATGCCGCGATGCAGGAAGGTCTTGCCGTCGTCCTCGTCGGACTTGCGGGCCGATACCACCAGCTGGTGGTCGCGCAGTTCGACCGACAGGTCGGCGTCGGCAAAGCCGGCAACCGCGATGGAAATGCGATAGGCATCATCGGCGGTCTTTTCGATGTTGTAGGGCGGATAGCTTGTCTGCGAGACGTCGCTGGCAAGCGCGCGGTCCATCAGGTCGGCGATCTGGTCGAAGCCGACGGTGGCGCGATAGAGCGGTGCAAGATCAAAGTGACGCATGGGGGAATCCTCCGTTGAGCGATACCATGTGTGATGCGCCTTCCCGGCATGGGACAGGCGGCTGAAACACCCGGGGCCCGATCCTCGGCACCCCGGATGGGCGTAACTTGGGAATGTCGAAAGCGGGTTTCAAGACCCCCGCGCGCGCCGGATCGCAGGTTTCGCGCAGCCCCGTTTTCGGCCCGCGCGCAAGGGCAGGGCGGGCCGTTCAGGGGGGGGATTCAGGGGGTGATGAATTTCGCGCCCGTGTCGCGGCGAACGCCCGCATCCAACGTCAGGCGCACCGAATCCCCCGCCAGCGCCTGGCGCAGGATATCAAGGGAATCGCCCAGTTCGGCGCCCAGCGACACCTCGCGCCCCATGGCCTGCGCCTTGGCCGAAATCACCGACACGATGCGCGGCTCTCCGTCCACGAAGCTGAACACCGGCGATCCCGAGCTGCCGAAATCCACCTGGCACGACAGCACCAGCATGCGGTGTTCCTTGGCCAGGATCTGGCACAGCCCCTGAAGCGATGGCGCCTCCGAGCGGTCATGCGCATAGGACACCACGCTGAGGTCGGCGCCGGTCATCGGGGCGGGGGCCAGCCGGAAGGGGTGGATGGTGGTGTTGCGGATCGGCAGTTGCAGTTCGATAAGCGCAAGGTCGCGCCGCACGCGTTCCGTCTTTTCGCTGGCGTCGAAGACGTAATCGGGGTGAATGACGGCGCGCCGGGCGCGGCGATAGGCGGCGGCCCGCCCGCTGCGCCACCCGGCCAGGAACTGGATCCTGTCGACCGGGACCCGCGCGCCTGACTGGGCGTCATACAGGCAATGGGCGGCGGTCAGCACCAGGTCGGGGGCGATCAGGGCGCCGGTGCAGAATGCCTTTCCGGCAAGTTCAAGCCGCCCGACCGCTTCCCAGGCGCGGCCGTCTTCACGGCTGCCCATCGAGAACAGGCCGCCATCGGCGATCGCGGCCATGGGCAGGCACATCGCCATCACAGTCAGAAACAGGCGTCTCATGTCTTCCTTCGCTCGTCGCCAGCGATTAGCGGCGCGATGTGGCGGAAATGCGGCGCCGGGCGCGCCGCCCCATCACGCCGGCGAAAGAGCGCGCGGTTTGGGCCCGCCCGTCGCCCAGTCAAGCAATTCCACCGTGTGGACGACCGGAACGGCGGTGCCCGACCCGATCTGCATCATGCAGCCGATGTTGCCGGCGGCGATGATGTCCGGATGCCTGGCTTCCAGCGTGCGCACCTTGCGATCCTTGAGCTGCCCCGAGATTTCCGGTTGCAGCAGATTGTAGGTGCCCGCGCTGCCGCAGCACAGGTGGCTGTCGGCGGGTTCGACCACCTCGAACCCCGCGGCGCGCAGCAGCGCCTTGGGGTGGTCCTTGATCTTCTGCCCGTGCTGAAGCGAACAGGCGGCGTGATAGGCAACGCGGATGGCGCCCCCGGCGGGTTCGCGGGCTGGGGCCATGTCGGTTCCGGCGATTTCGGCGCGGGCAAGGTTGCGCGCCTGGACCGGCGCCTCGGGCATGAGCCGGGCAAGCAGTTCGGACACGTCGCAGGCAAGGCCCGACACCTCTGCCGCGTCCTGCGCCAGCGAGTCGTTGCGGAACATGTGGCCGTAATCCTTTATCGTGGTGCCGCAGCCGCTGGTGTTGATGACGATGGCGTCCAGCCCCTTGCCGCGCTTTTCGGCCATCCAGGCGCCGATATTGGCGGCGGCCGAGGCGTGGCTGTCATCCTCGCGCCCCATGTGATGGGTCAGCGCGCCGCAGCAGCCCGCCCCCTTGGCCACCACCACTTCGCACCCCAGTCGGCGCAGCAGGCGGATGGTGGCATCGTTGATGTCGGTGTTGAGCGCCTTTTGCGCGCAGCCGGTCATCAGCGCGACGCGCAGCCTTGGCGCGGCCTCGGGCGCAAAGCTTTGGGGGTCGTCGTTGCGCGACACCGGCGGGATGCGGCGCGGCGCCATCCGCAGCATCGCCCGAAGGCGCGGGTCGGGCAGGAACCGCGCAAAGGGCCGCCCGATCTTGGCCCCCAGCAGCGCAAGGCGGAACCGCCCCGGGTAGGGGATGATCCGCGCCAGCAGCCAGCGCAGCGCGCGGTCAGACAGGGGGCGCTTGTAGCGCTTTTCGATATAGGCGCGGGCGTGGTCGACAAGGTGCATGTAATGCACCCCCGACGGGCAGGTGGTCATGCAGGACAGGCACGAGAGGCAGCGGTCGACGTGCTTGACCACCTCCTGCGAGGCCGGCTTGCCGCCCTCCAGCATGTCCTTGATCAGGTAGATCCGCCCGCGCGGGGAATCGAGCTCGTCCCCGAGCAGCAGGTAGGTCGGGCAGGTCGCCGTGCAGAAGCCGCAATGCACGCAGGTCCGCAGGATCTTCTCCGACGCCGCCATGGCGGGATCGGCGAGCTGGGCGGGGGCGAAGTTGGTCTGCACGGGTCGCGTCCTCGGCGCCACGCCTCCCCACGGTCGGGGAGGGGCGAAATCTGATGCTTACAGTCCGGCGTACATCCGGCCGGGGTTGAGCACCCCGGCGGGATCGTGCGCCGCCTTGATGCCGGCGGTGAGCCGCATCAGCGGCTCGGCCAGCGGCTCGAACACCGGCACGGCGGCGCGCACGGCGTCGGGTGCGCGCACCAGCGTGGCGTGGCCGCCCTGGGCCTTCACCGCCCGGCGCACCGTCGCGGCGCCGGCATCGCCCGCCGAGCCGGTGGCGAGCCAGATCAGGCCGCCGCCCCAGTCGAAGAACCAGCGCGCCTCGCGCTCGGCCGCGACCGCCGCCGCGAGGGCTGGCCCGCGGGTCGGCGCGGTGGAGATCCGCCAGAGGGCGGCCTCCCGGGGCTCGGCGAGCGGCGCCGCGTCGCGCACCGACCGCCAGAGGGCGGCGCCGGCCTCACCGTCCAGGGTCTCGGGCTGACCGTAGCGCTTCAGCAGGCGGCGCAGCGCGCCCGCGCGGTAGTCGATGGAGTCGGAAAAGCCTTCGAGACGCATCAGGGTCCGCGCCTCCGGGGCGCCGATCCCCGCCGGCAGATGCGCGGCGCCGGTGAGTTCGAAGGGCGAGCCGAGGGCCTCCGAAAGGGCCGTCACCGCCCGGGCATCGTCCAGCCCGGAGAAGACGAGGGTCGCCACGCGCTCGCAGGCCGGCAGCACCTTGAAGGTGACCTCGGTGAGCAGGCCCAGCGTGCCGTGGGCGCCGGCCATCAGCTTCACGAGGTCGAGCCCGGTGACGTTCTTCATCACCCGCCCGCCCGACTTGATCGCCTCGCCCCGCCCGTTGACGAAGCGCACGCCGATCAGGCTGTCCCGGGCCGCCCCGGCATTGATGCGGCGCGGGCCGGCATTGTTGATCGCCGCCACCGCGCCGAGGGTCGGCGCGCCGGAGCTGCCGTAGAGGCCGCGCAGGTCCATCGGCTCGAAGGGCAGCATCTGGCCCCGGGAGGCGAGCAGCGCCTCGACCTCGGCCAGCGGCGTGCCCGCCCGGGCCGCCACCACCATCTCGGCGGGTTCGTAGAGCGTGACGCCGGTCAGCGCCTTCGCGGAGAGCGTCGCGCTGTCCTGCGCGGGCCGACCGAGCCCCGCGGCGGTGCCGCCGCCCGCGAGCCGCAGGCGCTCGCCGCGCCCGGCGGCCGCCCGCACGATCTCCCCGGCCTCCGCCTCGGTGCCGGGCTCGTACACGCCCATCGTTTCCGTCCCGGTCCTGTTTGTATCCATTCCAGGACGGGTGTCGCCGGATCCGGCGGCGGATTCAAGCGGAGGTGGAGTCGCGGGGTTTCAGCGGGCGGGTTTCCTGTGCGGGGCTGCCGCGAAGGCGCCTGCCTGGGGCCTGGAACCCTGCTCCGCCGCCAGGGTCCGCGCGGGACGCAGACGCGCCAGGACCTGACGGCGCAGGCCGGCGATGTCGAAGATCCAGACCAGCGCCCCGTAGAGGGCCGTCCCGGCCGGGACCAGGACCGCCAGCGCGGTGGCGGGCGGCAGGTGCCGGAAGGGGGCGAGCGCGAGGCCCATCGCCG
>CAXICP010000021.1:0-16464 GCA_964022595.1 uncultured Salipiger sp. | reverse complement strand
GTTTGCTTTATGGGCCTGCCGGAGCAGCCCCGGCACCCGCTGATCCTTTCCGATTCGCGTTTGCCGGGGCGAATTGTTTTTGGAAAAAGTCAGGAACACGCATGGCCCGTCGCCGCCAGATTTACGAAGGCAAGGCAAAGATCCTCTACGAAGGCCCCGAGCCGGGGACCATCGTGCAGTACTTCAAGGACGACGCGACCGCGTTCAACGCCCAGAAAAAGGACGTGATCGAGGGCAAGGGCGTGCTGAACAACCGCCTGTCGGAATTCTTCATGACGGGGCTGAACAACATCGGCGTGCCGACGCATTTCCTCAAGCGGCTCAACATGCGCGAACAGCTTGTGCGCGCCTGCGAGATCGTGCCGCTGGAAATCATCGTGCGCAACTTCGCCGCCGGCAGCCTTGCCACCCGCCTGGGGATCGAAGAGGGCACTGCGCTGCCGCGCCCCATCGTGGAATATTGCTACAAGGACGACAAGCTGGGCGATCCGCTTGTCACCGAAGAACACATCGCCGCCTTCGGCTGGGCCAGCCAGCAGGACATGGACGACATTCTCAGCCTGTCGCTGCGGGTGAACGATTTCCTGTCGGGGCTGATGTATGGCGTCGGCATCAAGCTGGTGGATTTCAAGATCGAGATCGGCCGCGTCTATGATGGCGATTTCCAACGCCTGATCGTGGCGGATGAAATCTCGCCCGATTCCATGCGCCTGTGGGATATCGAAACCGGCCAGAAGCTGGACAAGGACGTGTTCCGCCGCGATCTTGGCTCGCTGACCGATGCCTATACCGAGGTGGCGCAGCGCCTTGGCGTGATGCCCAAGCAGGCAACCCATCTGGGCAAGCCCAAACTGATCAACTGACGGCCCGGCGCCCCATCGGGCGCCGGCGCGACCTATCGGGAAAAGACGGGCGGCCAGTGCTGCCTGCAGGAAACGGAGAGAGTGCCATGAAGGCTCGGGTTCACGTGATGCTGAAGGATGGCGTTCTTGATCCGCAGGGCGAGGCGGTGCGCCATGCGCTGCTTGGCCTCGGGTTCGACAAGGTGGGCGGCGTGCGCCAGGGCAAGGTGATCGAACTTGACCTTGCGCAGGACGCGACCGAAGCGGATGTTCGCGAAATGTGCGAAAAACTGCTCGCGAACACGGTAATCGAGAGTTATTCGATCGAAATGGCCTGATCTCGGGGTTCTTAGGAAAACGTTCAGGGATCAGGGGTTAGAACCATATCCGAACCGGATTTCGGAGTGGTTTCATGGCGTTTCCCAAAATATCGCTGAAGGCTCGCCTCGTGTTGAGCCTTTCGGTCCTTCTCGTTCTCACTTCGGCGGCCCTTGTGGGCTTCTTCGTATGGGAGACACGGGCTTCATTGATCCAGGCGGCGCAAGCGCGTCAGGATACGTCGTTGCGTATCCTCGTGGATCAGTTTTCCAGACAATTTCCCGGCATCGAGGCCGAGCAGGATGCCGAAGGGCGCATCCACGGTGTGCAGTGGCAGTCGCTTCCCGCGATCGAAGGGCATGACCTGATCGACCGCGTGGGCGCCATCTCGGGCGAGACAGCGACCTTGTTCGGATGGGTCCCCGAAGAGGGCGATTTCATCCGCATGACCACCAACATCATCAAGCCCGACGGCGCCCGCGCGGTGGGCACCTGGCTGGGCAAGACCAACCCCGTGCGCGAGGCGATGCTGAACAAGCAGACCTTCCGGGGCGAAGCGGTGATCCTGGGCAAGCCCTATTTCACCATCTACGAGCCGGTGATGAACCCGGCGGGCGAGGTTGTCGGCATCTTCTACGTCGGTGTCGGCAAGTCCGAGGTGAACGCGCAGATCGCGTCGACCCTGACCATCGGCGTCGTCTTCTCGCTGATCGCCGCTGCCGTCGGCATCGCGCTCATGCTTTTCGTCCTGTCGCGCAGCCTGGGGCCGCTGTGGCATCTGTGTACCCGGCTGGAAAGGATGTCCGAAGGCGATCTCGATGACGAGGTGCCGCATCTGTGCCGCGGGGATGAACTGGGCGTGACTGCCCGCGTCATCGAAGATTTCCGCCAGAAGCTGGAAAGCGCCCGCGCCCATGAAGCGCAGGTCGAACAGCAGCGCGCCGCGCAGGATCGCGCCGTTGCCGCGCTGCGCGAGGGTCTGGAACGTCTGGCGCGCCGCGATCTGGCGGCCCGGATCAAGGTGCCCGAAGGCTTCGTCTTCCCGCCGGAATACGAGGCGCTGCGCACCGATTTCGACAGCGGTGTGCGCAGCCTGGCCGATGCCATGCGCGAGGTTGCCGCCGTCACCGACGCCGTGCGCGGCGCCGCGGCGGAAATCGGATCCACCTCGGATGACCTTGCGCGCCGGGTCGAAGACCAGGCCTCGACGCTGGAACGCTCGGCGGCGCAGCTTGATGCGCTGGCCGGTACCAGCACCGAGATCGCGGGCAATGCGGCGGCGGCGGATTCGCTGGCGGGGCGCAGCCGCGAGCTTTCCCACGAATCCGAACAGGTGCTGCGTCAGGCGATCGAGGCGATCACCCGCATCGAACAGGCCGCGGGCAAGATCAACCAGATCATCACCGCCATCGACGACATCGCCTTCCAGACCAACCTTCTTGCGCTGAACGCGGGCGTCGAAGCGGCCCGGGCGGGCGAAGCGGGGCGCGGTTTCGCCGTGGTCGCATCCGAGGTGCGCAGCCTTGCCCAGACCGCAGCCGAGGCGGCGCAGGAAATCAAGAACCTGATCCGCGCGTCCAACGACGAGGTGCGCGAAGGCGCCACGCTGGTGCAGCAGACCGGCACCACGCTGGGCGAGCTGATCGCGCAGGTGAACGAGCTGAGCACGCTGATTTCCGAAATCGCATCGTCGGTTCAGACCCAGACCGAAGGCCTGGGCGAGATCAACTCGGGGGTGCAGAAGCTGGAAAGCATGACGCAGCACAACGCCGCCGTGGTGGAAGAACTGAACGCATCGGGGCAGGGGCTGAACGCCGAGGCGCACCGCCTTGGCGACACGGTCGCGGTGTTCCAGGGCGACGCAGGCAAAGCCGTTCCTGCCAAGACCCAGCGCGATGCCCTTCCTCCGGTCACGCCGAAACCCGCCCCGGTCGACGCGCCGTCGTCCGGCTGGGATGCCGAACCCGCGCCGGCCCCTGCCGCGCGCCCGGCAGCGCGCAAGGTGGCAGGCGGCTCGGACGACACCATGTGGGAGGATTTCTGACCGCCCACAGCGGCGTCGGGGCGCAGGCGGATTGATGTCGCGGCAAAAGGCGGCTAATGGGCGGACAGGCCGGGGTGCTTGCACCCCGTCCATCCTGTCCGCCCGGCCCCGGGGGGCAGACCGCCCCGGGCGCTGCCCGCCCCACCTGCCGAGCCTGGCTCGACCATCGGAGAATGCCCATGAAAGCTGCCGTCATCGTCTTCCCCGGGTCCAACTGCGACCGCGATCTGGCCGAAGGGTTCCGCAAGGCCGGGCTTGATGTCCAGCCCGTATGGCACAAGGAAACGACGCTGCCGGAAGGCATCGACCTGGTCGGCATTCCCGGCGGGTTCTCATTCGGGGATTACCTGCGCTGCGGGGCGATCGCCGCGAACTCGCCCATCTGCCGAGAGGTCAAGGCACATGCGGACCGCGGCGGCTACGTTTTCGGGGTCTGCAACGGCTTTCAGGTCCTGACCGAAACGCGCATCCTGCCCGGCGCCCTGCTGCGCAACGCGGGGCTCAAGTACATCTGCCGCACCGTCGGGCTGACCGTGGCGGAAAGCCAGTCGATCTTTACCCGCGGCTATGACGCCGGCGCCACCATCAACATTCCCATCGCCCACCATGACGGGAATTATACCGCGGACTCCGCCACGCTGGATCTGCTGGAAGCCGAAGATCGCGTCGCCTTTCGCTACACCGACAATCCCAACGGGTCCGACCGCGACATCGCCGGCATCCTGTCCGACAATCGCCGCGTCCTTGGCATGATGCCGCATCCCGAACGGGCCTGCGATCCGTCGCAGGGCAACGAGGACGGTGCGCGTCTTTTCGCCCATCTGACCGCCGAGCTGGCAAGCGCGTGACTTGAGGCGCCCGGCCGCGCGGCGTAATCTGCGCGGCATGGCTCCCAGGTCCCGCGATCAGATCTTGCGAACGAGACGACAGGGCCCGCTTGGCTGGCGGGTCAGGCTTGCGCTTGGCGTGCTGGTGGTGCTTGCGGTGGCCACGGTCTGGGTCACCAACCTGACCCTTACCGACCGGTTCACCGAATCCACCCGCAACCGGTCCGAACTGCGCCTTGCGCTTTATTCCGGCAACCTGCTGTCGGAACTGCGCCGCAACGCCATCGTGCCACAACTGCTTGCCCGTGATCCGGCGCTGATCGGGGCGCTCAATTCCGGCGATTTCAGCCAATCCACCCAGCGGCTCATTTCCTATATCGACGAGATCGGCGCCGCCTCGCTGATGCTGCTTGATCGCGACGGGCGCACCGTTTCGGCCACCGACCGCAACCGCTTGGGCGAACAGCACCGCAACCTGCCGCATTTCGTCGATGCGCTGCGGTCCAACACCACGGTTTTCACCACCCAGCCGCGCGAATCCGGGGGATACAGCTTTACCTACAGCCGCCGCGTGGAAAGCCAGAATTCGGTGATCGGCGTCATCGTGGTCGAAGTCGACCTTGCGAAATTCGAACGGGCCTGGGCGGGCATCAGCGATGCTGTGGCGGTGCTGGACAGTTCCGGGACCATCGTGCTGGCGACCGAACCGCGCTGGCGCGGGCGCACCATGGACGAGGCGCTGGAACGCCAATCCCCCGAAAGCGCTATCGAACGCGCCATCAAGGCGACCGCCGACTGGACCGCGCTGCCCCCCGACGCCTACCTGCGCGGCGAGGCGGTCATGCGGGTCGACGGGCGCATCCCGTTCCGCGGCTGGACCATGGCGACCTTCACCACCTATTCATCGGTGCGCGAGCGGGTGAACGCGGTACTTGCGCTGGAAATCATGGGGTTCGCGCTGCTGGCCGCGCTGGCCTTCTACGCGCTCAGCCGGCGCACGGCGCTGCGCATGGCCCTGTTCCAGCGAGAATCGCTGGAACTGCGCCGGCTCAACGCGCGGCTTCAGCGCGAAATCGCCGAGCGCGAGAAGGTGCAGAAAAGCCTCGCCTCGGCCGAGCAGACGCTTGAGCAAAGCTCGAAACTGGCGGCCCTGGGCGAAATGTCCGCCGCCGTCAGCCATGAGCTGAACCAGCCGCTGGCGGCGATGAAAACCTATCTTGCCGGCGCCCGCCTGCTGCTGCGCCGCAACCGCCCCGAAGAGGCGATGACCGCCTTTCACCGCATCGACGATCTGATCGAACGCATGGGTGCGATCACGCGCCAGCTGAAATCTTATGCGCGCAAGGGCCAGGACAAGCTGACGCCGGTGGCCATGGCCGAAGCGCTGGCCTCGTCCCTTTCCATGATGGAACCGCAGCTCAAGGCGCGCCGGGTGCGGATTTCCAAGATCCTGCCCGATACCCCGATCCGGGTCATGGGCGACCGGATGCGGATCGAACAGGTTCTGGTGAACCTCTTGCGCAATGCCATCGACGCGACCAAGTCCGAATCCCAACCCGAGATCGAGATCATCCTTGCGGGCGGAGAAACGGCGGTGCTTTCGGTGCGCGACAACGGCCACGGAATCGAGGATTTCGACAGCCTGTTCGAACCCTTCTACACGACCAAGCAGCCCGGCGACGGCACCGGGCTGGGGCTGGCGATCAGCTCGGGGATCGTGTCGGACCTTGGCGGGCGGCTCACGGCGCGGAACGGATCCGAGAGCGGTGCGGTTTTCGAAATGCAACTTCCCATCCTGAACGACGGGGCACAGGCGGCGGAATAGCCGCGCCAGCGTTCGGGCAGAGAGAAAAGGTGAAAGAACCAGATGACCAAGGCCATGAAAATCGCCATCGTGGATGACGAAAAGGACATGCGTCAGTCCATCAGCCAGTGGCTGGCGCTGTCGGGCTACGACACCGAGACGTTTTCCAGCGCGGAAGAGGCTCTTGGAACGCTGGGCACCGAATATCCGGGGATCGTGATCTCGGACATCCGGATGCCTGGCATGGATGGCATCCAGTTCCTGCGCAAGCTGATGGGCAGCGACAGCGCGCTGCCGGTCATCATGATCACCGGGCATGGCGATGTGCCCATGGCGGTCGAGGCGATGCGCATCGGGGCGTTCGATTTCCTGGAAAAGCCGTTCAACCCCGACCGCATGTCCGAGCTTGCGAAAAAGGCCACCAACGCGCGCCGGCTGACGCTGGACAACCGCGCGCTGCGGCGCGAGCTGTCCGACGGCACCCAGATCATGAGCAAGCTGATCGGGCAAAGCGGCGCCATGGAGCGGCTGCGCGAAGACGTGCTCGACCTGGGGCAGGCCGACGGGCATGTGCTGATCGAGGGTGAAACCGGCACCGGCAAGACCTTGATCGCCCACGCGCTGCACGCGGTGGGCAGCCGCGCGGGCAAGAAATTCGTGCTGATTTCCTGCGCCGCGATGGACGAGGACGCGCTGCTGCGCCGCCTGTTCGGCCCGATGCAGCCCGAGGAAAGCCGCCTTCCCGCCATGGAAGAGGCGCGCGGCGGCACGCTGGTGCTGGAAGATATCGAACTTCTGTCCGACAGCGCGCAGGCGCGGCTGCTCTCGGCGATCAACGATCAGGGCACGCCGCCGGAAACGCGCATCGTCGCCATCTGCAACCTTCAGGACGAGGGGCGCACCTGCGAGACCGCGCTGCGGCCCGACCTTTACTTCCGGCTTGCCGCTCTCAAGATCATCGTGCCGCCGCTGCGTGCCAGGGGCGAGGATATCCTGACGCTGTTCACCCGCTTTGCCGAAGGCTATTCCGACGAATACGGCTGCGACGCGCCGCAGGTTTCGGCGCAGGAAGCGGCGCAGTTGCTGCAGGCGCCATGGCCCGGCAACGTGCGCCAGCTGATCAACCTTGCCGAACGCGCGGTGCTGCAGTCGCGCCGCGGGCAGGGGACCATCGCGTCGCTGCTGATGAACGATCACGAGGACATGCAGCCGGTGATGACGGTCGAGGGCAAGCCCTTGAAGGAATATGTCGAGGCGTTCGAACGCATGCTGATCGACAACACGATGCGGCGCCACAAGGGGTCGATTTCGGCGGTGATGGATGAACTTTGCCTGCCGCGCCGGACCCTGAACGAAAAGATGGCCAAGTACGGCCTGCAGCGGGCCGACTACCTCTAGCCGGGCGGCCCCCGGCCCGCGCGCTGCCAGTGGCGCCGCGCCGGCATTCTGGCGCGTGCGGCGCGCGGTTCTGGGTGCTTCTTGTTTTGCATCGCGCAGCCATTTGCGCCGCCGCGACCAAGAAACACGCAAAACGGGAGGTTTCGTGATGGCTTTGCGTCGCACAGTTGCGCTAGCATTGCATATCCGACGGTCCCGCGCAGATTGAAGGTAAGCAACCCCAAAATGCCCAGACCGCTTACCGAAAGTGTCACGGATGTCCGACGCGCTGAGAATATTCGAATGCTGGCATTGCGGCCACAAGCTTCGTTTCGGGGCAAGGCGCTGCGGCGAATGCTACAGCCCGACGCCGATCTGGAACCGTAGCGCCACCATGCGCCTGCTGACGGCGATGGTGGTGATCTTCCTGGGGGGCGTGGGACTGGCCGTTCTGGCCTGACGCGGCGCGTGATGCGCGCGGCGTCACGCGGATCGGCGCGCCAGGGCCAGCGCCCCGTCCAGCGCCGTTCCCGCCGGCGCCGCAAGGCTTTTTGCCATGTCCCGCGGCAGCCATTGCGCATAGGCAGGGGCGACCCCGCCCAGCAGGCAGATCGGTTCGCGCGGCGACCAGCCAAGCGCGTTCAGCCCCGTGGCAAGCCATCCCGCGCCGCGCCGCATCTGCATCGTGGCCGCCGGATCGTCCGCGCCGGTGACCCGGGGCGCAAGGCTGCCGAAATCGCGCGGGGTGGCGCGCGCGGCAAAGGCGGAGATGCCCGCCGGGCCGCCCATCTCGTTCAGCAGGGCCGCCGCGAGCGGTGTCATCGGTTCAAGCCCGTCATGGGCGCGCAGCGCATAGACCAGGATCTCGCGGCCCAGCCAGGCGCCCGACGCCTCGTCGCCCAGGACAAGCCCGTGCCCGCCCAGCGTGGCAAAGGCCTGCCCGTCCTGGCGCGCAAGAAAGCTGCCGGTGCCAACCCCGACAAGACAGCCGCTGCGATCCCCCAGCGCGCCCACCAGCGCGGCGCGGCGGTCTTCATCCACGGTCGCGCGGTCAAGGGGCAGGGCGGCGCGCAGCCGGCTTGCGACCGCCGGGCCGGTGACCCCGGCAACGGCCAGCCAGGCCGGGCAGGGGCGCAGCGCCTCGATCGGCAGCGCCGCCGCTTGCGCCAGCTGCGCCAGCCCGTCCAGCAACACCGCCACGGTGCCGTCGAAATCGCTGGTCGCATTCGCGGCGCCCAGCGTTACCTCGGTGCGCTGCCCGCCATGTTCCAGCGCAAGGCGGCAGGTCGACCCGCCCGCATCCACCCCCAGGATCATCGCGACAGCTCTTTCATGCCGCGATCCAGCCCTTCCAGCGTCATCGGGACCATCCTGTCATCGAATATCTCGCGGATCATGGCGATGCTTTGCGTGTAATGCCAGTGCGCTTCGGGCACCGGGTTGATCCACAGGTGCCGTGGCCACTTGGCCCGCGCCCGGTCCAGCCAGACCTGCCCGGCCTCGGCGTTCCAATGTTCGTTGGCCCCGCCCGGATAGGCGATTTCGTAAGGCGACATCGACGCATCCCCCACAAAGACGCAATGATAGTCCGAGCCGTAGGTGTTAAGCACCTCTGTCGTCGGGGTCTGCGCATCCCAGCGGCGGCGGTTGTCGCGCCACACGCCTTCGTAAAGGCAGTTGTGAAAGTAGAAATGTTCCAGGTGCTTGAATTCCGCCCGCGCGGCCGAGAACAGTTCTTCGACGACGCGGATATGCATGTCCATCGACCCGCCCACGTCCAGAAACAGCAGCAGCTTGGCGGCGTTGCGCCGCTCGGGGCGGGTTTTGACGTCGATATAGCCATGTTCGGCGGTGGCGCGGATGGTGCCGTCAAGGTCCAGTTCCTGGCGCGCGCCGTCGCGGGCCCACCGGCGCAGCCGTTTCAGCGCCACCTTGATGTTGCGCGTGCCCAGTTCCACCCCGTCGTCAAGGTTGCGGAATTCGCGCTTGTCCCACACCTTGACCGCGCGGCGATGGCGGCTTTGGTCCTGCCCGATCCGCACGCCTTCGGGGTTGTAGCCATAGGCGCCGAAGGGCGAGGTGCCGGCGGTGCCGATCCACTTGTTGCCGCCCTGATGGCGCCCCTGCTGTTCGCTCAGCCGCTTGCGCAGCGTGTCCATCAGCGTGTCGAACCCACCAAGCGCCTCGATTTCGGCGCGCTCTTCGGCGCTCAGGTGCTTTTCGGCCATCTTGCGCAGCCAGTCGCCGGGCAGGTCGACCGCCTCCATCACCTGTTCCGGGGTGATGGTTTCCATCCCCTTGAAGGCGGCGGCGAAGGCGCGGTCGAACCGGTCGAGGTGGCGCTCGTCCTTGACCATCGCGCTGCGGGCCAGGAAATAGAACCCTTCGATGTCATAGGCGACCAGCCCGGCCTTCATCGCTTCGAGAAAGGTAAGATATTCGCGCAGGCTGACGGGAACCTGCGCGGCGCGAAGCTTTTCGAAGAACGGCACGAACATGGGTCGAGCTCCTGATCTGTGATCTTTGTGCGCCCGCTCGCCCGGGGGCGTCAGGCGGCGTGTTCGCGCAGCACCTTCAGCGGCACCACGTCAAGCGCGCGCAGATGCGTTGCCGCAAGCGAGACCTTGGGCGCGCAGCCCTCGTCATGGGCCTGAAGAAAGCGCATCGCGCACAGGCACCAGGAATCGCCCGGCTTGAGCCCGGGAAAGTGGTATTCGGGCCGCGGGGTGCTAAGGTCGTTGCCCACATAGGCCGAATAGGCAAGGAATTCCGCGGTCATCACCGCGCAGACCGTGTGGCTGCCGCTGTCCTGCACGCAGGTGTTGCAATGGCCGTCGCGAAAATAGCCCGTCACCGGGTCGGCGGAGCAGGGCTGAAGCGGTTCGTTCAGAACGTTGACCGATGGGTCCATCCGGGGCATGGCGCGTCTCCTTGAAAGCTACGGTGGCAAAGGCGCGCGCCGGTGTCCAGAGGGCAGCGCCGCCCTAGCGGAACTTGTCCGCAAGCTTTTGCAGCGCCGAGCGCGGATCGCCCTGCGCCGGCGTCGGGTCAGGGCGGGGCTGCGTGGGCGCGGCTGGCCCCGCGCTGCCCGGGCGCGGCGCATCGGCGGGGCGCGAGGTGGACGAGCGCGGCGGGTTCACCCGCAGCGCCACGGCGTTCTGGAACCGCGGCTTGTCGCCGCCCGCAAGTGCATCGGCGCCGTCGGAAATGCCGCGCAAAAGATCATCCAGCCAATCCTGGTCGGCCTTGGGGAAATCATGCAGCACGTAGCCCGCCACGGCGTCCTTGCGGCCCGGATGGCCGATGCCCAGCCGGACCCTGTCATAGGCTTCGCCGATATGGGCATGGATGGACCGCAGCCCGTTGTGGCCCGCGTGGCCTCCGCCGGTCTTGACGCGGCACTTGCCGGGGGCAAGGTCCAGCTCGTCGTGGAACACGGTGACATCGCCGGGATCAAGCTTGAAGAAGCGCATCGCCTCGCCCACGGACTGGCCGGACAGGTTCATGAAGGTCGCGGGCTTGAGCAGCAGCAGCTTGTCACCGCCAAGCCGCCCCTCGGACACCTCGCCCTGAAACCGCACGCGCCACGGCGAAAAGCCGTGATCCTGCGCGATCCGGTCCATCGCCATGAAGCCGATGTTGTGCCGGTTGCGTTCGTATTTCGCGCCCGGATTGCCGAGCCCCACGAAGATCTGCACCGCTGCGCATCCTTTTGTCGCCATTCCTGCCCCCCCTAGATAGGGCGCGGCGGCGGGGTTTCACAACCCGTTGCGCGCGCGCTTCAGCGTTCCAGCACCATGCGCCCGCCCGAGATCTCGAGCCGGGCAAAGCGTTGCAGGTAGCTCATGCCAAGCAGCGACGTGGTCATTTCGCCCTCGTTCACATAGGCGCGCAGGTTGCGGTCGGCGAAGGGGCCGATCGCCACGGACTGAAGGGTGACGGGGGCGGTGCGCACCGGCCCGTTGGCGGTGCTTGCCTGGCCGCGGTAAAGCAGGTCGGCCACGTCGATGCCCGCGCGCTCGGCGTCGCGCCGCGTCAGCACCATCCCCGAGGCGCCGGTATCCACCACGAAGCGCGTCGCCACCCCGTTGATGTCGACCGACACGTAGTAATGCCCATCCGGCGCGCGCGGCAGTTCGATCCGCCCCTGCGCGGCAAGCACCTGCTGGCGGGGCATCACCGTGGCGCGGATGTCCTGCCACAGCCCCGCCGCCGCGATGGCGCCAAGGATGATCAGCGCCCAGATGCCCGCGTATTGCAGTTTCAGCGCCCCGCGCGTGCGGTTGCGAAACAGCATCATGGCGATCAGCGCGGCGGCCAGCAGGCCAAGATAGGCAAGGCGGGCGATGTCGATGTCGGGCAAGGGGCGGCTCCTGCAGGGGTCGGAACGCATATGGGGGCGCGGTCCGCGCGGATCTAGCCGAAGGCTCCGATATGACGCAGGCCGTCGATGACGAACTGCACCGACAGCGCCGCAAGCAGCATGCCCAGCAGGCGGGTGACCACGACGATGCCGGTGTGCCCCAGCGCCCGTTCGATCGGCCCCGCCGCAAGGAACAGCAGCAGCACGATGGCAAGGTTGCACAGCATCACGGCGATCACCGCCGCGGCGCCAAGCGCATCGCCGGTCTGACCGGCCAGCAGGATCATCGTGGCGATGGCTCCGGGGCCGGCGATCAGCGGGATGGCGATGGGAAAGACCGACGGGTCGGGCAGGGCGCCGTCTTCGCCGGCCTTGTCCTCGCGCCGCTTGGACCGGCGTTCGAACAGCATGTCCAGCGCGGTGATGAACAGCAGGATGCCCCCCGCGATGCGAAAGGCCGGCATGGAAATGCCGATGAACCCTAGCACCGCCTCGCCGAAGAAGGTGAACAGCATCAGGATGGCGCCGGCGATGATGCAGGCCCGCAGCGCAAGCACACGCCGGTGCGCGGCGGTCGCGCCGGGGGTCAGCGCGATGAACACCGGCGTCAGCCCGATCGGGTCGATCACCACGAACAGCGTTGCAAAGGCGGTCACGAGAAAGGCGGCATCCATGGTTCAAGCGGTAGCCATCGGCTGCCCGCTTGTCCAGCATGCCGTGACGGATCAGGGGCGAACCACCGCCAGTTCCTGCCGCGCAAGCCGGCGTTCGCGCAGAAAACTGTAGAGCCCGGCGGCCAGGATCAGCGCCGCGCCTGCCCAGGTCCAGCCGTCGGGGCGTTCGCCGAACACCGCGATGCCCAGCCCGGCGGTGAACACAAGCCGGGTGTAGCGGAACGGCGCGACTGAGGACACCGGCGCCATGCGCATCGCCGCCGTCACCGCAAGGTAGCCCGCCGCCGTCACCACCACGGCGCAGGCCATGTGGGCAAAGACAATCGGCTCGCCCGACAGCGGGGCGCCGCTGATCGCCAGCACCCCCAGCCCGGCGGGCAGCACCGCGCCGAACCCGTAGGCGCTGACCGCCAGCGACGGCATCGCGGGGGGCAATGTGCGGGTGACAAGATCGCGCGCGGCAAGCCCGGTGACGCCCAGCACGGGAAAGATTTCCCACCCGGTGAAGGCGGCGCCGAAGGGGCGGATCACCATCAGCATCCCCGTCAGCCCCACCGCCACCGCGCTCCAGCGTCGCCAGCCGACCGGCTCGCGCAGGAACAGCGCCGCGCCAAGCGTCACCACCAGCGGCGCGGTCTGCATGATCGCGGCCATCAGCGACAGCGGGATGCGCGACAGGCCGATCACCATGCCGATGGCGCCGATCATCTCGAACAGGTTGCGCAGCAAAACCTTGGGGTGGCAGAAATCGGCCACCCGCAGCGGCACGCGCCGCGCCCGGGCCACCAGCACGAACAGCGCGGTGCCCCCGACGCTTAGCATCACCATGACCTGCCCGGCAGAGGCATGGCCCGACGCAAGCTTGAGAAAGGTGTCGCTGAGCGCCAGAAGCGCCATCGACACCACCATCAGCGCGATGGCGCGCAGGGTTTCCACGGGATCAGGTGATCACATCGGGCGCATCGCGTCCGGTGCGGGCCTTGATCCCGGCGATGGTCTCGGCGGCGGCGATGATGTCGGCCAGCGCCTCTTGCGGGTCAAGCCCGAAGCGCGCGGGGTCTTCTTCGACCTTTTCCAGATAGACGCGCAAGGTGGCGCCATCGGTGCCGGTGCCCGACAGGCGCAGCACGACGCGCCCGCCGCCCGCAAAGCCGATCCGCAGGCCCTGACCTTCGGAGCGCGAGCCGTCGACCGGGTCGTCATAGGCGAATTCATCCGCCGTCTCGACCGTGAGCGAGCCGAAGCTTTGCCCCGGAAGGTCGGCAAGCTGGCCGCGCACGTGATCCATCAGCCCGCTCGCCGCCTGCGCATCGACCGCCTCGTAATCGTGGCGCGAATAGTAGTTGCGCCCGTATTCGGCCCAATGGGCATCCAGCAGCTCGGCGACGGACCCGCCCTTGACCGCAAGGATGTTGAGCCAGAACAGAACGGCCCAAAGCCCGTCCTTTTCGCGCACGTGATCGGACCCGGTGCCAAAGCTTTCCTCGCCGCACAGGGTGGCGCGACCCGCGTCCAGCAGGTTGCCGAAGAATTTCCAGCCCGTGGGCGTTTCATAGCAATCGATGCCCAGCTTGGCGGCCACGCGGTCCACCGCCTGGCTGGTGGGCATGGACCGCGCCACGCCTTTCAGCCCGTCGCGATAACCCGGCACCAGCGTCGCGTTCGCCGCGATCACCGCAAGGCTGTCCGAGGGCGACACATATGCATTGCGCCCCACGATCATGTTGCGATCGCCGTCCCCGTCCGAGGCCGCGCCGAAATCGGGGCCGGTGTCCGACATCATCTCGTCCCAAAGCTGCTTGGCCCACGTCGGGTTGGGGTCGGGGTGGCCTTCGCCGAAATCAGGCAGGGGCAGCCCGTTCATCACCGTGCCGGGCGAAGCGCCGAGGATTTCTTCGAAAATCGTGCGCGCATAGGGGCCGGTCACCGCGTGCATCGCGTCGAACCGCATCCGGAAGCCCGATTTGAACAGCCCGGCGATGGCGTCGAAATCGAACAGCTCCTGCATCAGCGCGGCGTAATCGGCGACCGGGTCGACGATCTCGATTTCCATCTCGCCCAGGGTGACGGTGTCAAGCGTGCGCAGCCCGATGTCCTGGGATTCCGCGATGTGCAGTTCCGACACCACCTTGGTCGCGTCAAAGATCTTTGCCGTGACGGATTCGGACGCAGGGCCGCCATTGGCGCTGTTGTACTTGACGCCGAAATCGCCGTTGGGGCCGCCGGGGTTGTGGCTGGCCGACAGGATGATGCCGCCATCCGCCCCGGTCTTGCGGATCAGGTGCGAGGCGGCGGGCGTCGACAGAAGCGCGCGCTTGCCGACGATCACCTTCTTTGCGCCGCTGGCGGCGGCCATGCGCAGCACGACCTGCGCCGCCTGGCTGTTGAAATGCCGCCCGTCGCCGCCCAGCACCAGCGTCTTGCCCTGAACGCCGCCGATGCCGTTCCAGATGCTCTGGATGAAGTTTTCAAGGTAGTGGTGGCCCTGGAAGACAGCGGTCTTCTTGCGCAGGCCCGAGGTGCCGGGCTTCTGGCCCTCGATCGGCTCGGTGGGGATGGTGCGGAAGTTGGTCATCGTCGTCTCCTAACGCCCGGCACGTTTCATGATCCGGGCGGTCTTTGCAAGCAGCGGCGCGTGTTTGATGCCGTCAACGCCGACGGGCAGACGCTGGCGCCAGTTCGGGTATTCCCAGACGGTGCCGGGAAGGTTGGGTTGGTTGTCCAGTTCCAGGATGTCCTCGACCTGCATGGCGACCATGCGCGCCGAGGTGGCGGCAAGAAAGCCGGCCATCGCTTCGGCGCTGTCATGGGGCGCGCCATCGCGCCAGGGTTCGGTGGCGCCGTCAAAGCCGTCGACCTCGCGGCCGCGCCAGGCAAGGGTGCTGTCAAGATGTTCGGGCGCGGTGATGCCCAGATCAACCCGGGTCCTGACCTCGCGCCCCGCGCGCCAGCCCTTCCAGGTGGGCAGATCGTGCGAGGAAAAGCTGGCGATGACGCCTTCGGGGTAATCCTGCGGGGCCTTGTACCACGGCGGATCGCCGGCGTGTTCGAACATGGTCAGTCGGCAGCCAAGGATGCCGCTGTCGATCAGCGCCTGCTGCAGCCCATCGGGTATGACGCCCAGATCCTCGCCCACGATGACGGCGCCGGCGCGGGCGGCTTCCATGCGCGCGACGGCAAGCATCGCATCGCGCGGCATCGCCACATAGGCGCCGGGCAGGCCATCCGGCACCCAGTAGGCGCGTTCGAACCCAAGGATGTGGTCGATCCGCAGCGCGCCGCTGAAACGCAGCTGCTGGCGCAGGGTCAGCGCAAGCGCCTCGAACCCGGTTTCGATCAGCTGGTTCGGGTTGAGAGGGGCAAGCCCCCAGTTCTGGCCTTGCGGCGCGATGGCATCGGGCGGCGCGCCAAGGCTGGCGCCAAAGCCAAAGCTGGCGCGATCCTCCCAGGTTTCGGCGCCGGCGGGGTGCGTGCCGACCGCAAGGTCCAGGTAGAGGCCAAGCCCCATGCCCGCCCCCTTGGCACGGCGCTGCGCGTGGGCAAGCGCGCCTTCGGTGCGGTATTGCAGCCAGGCGTGAAAGCGCACCCGGTCCGACAGGTCATGCGCGGCCTTGGTGACCGCGCCAGACGTCGGGTCCTGATAAGCAATATCCCAAGTGTTCCAGTACGTTCCAAGCTTTTCTGAAAGTGCCTGGTGAACTGCGAACTGACGCAGGGGCGCGCCTTCGCGGGCAAGGTAGGATTCGAAATCCGGGTCCGCCGGGGCGGCGTGGAATTCCGCTTCAAGCGCCTGAAGCCGGGCGGGAATTTCTCGGGGAAGATCAAGGATTGCGCCGGGGTTGTCGGCCTGCGCAAGGGTGGGCAGGTAAAAGGGCGAAAAGCGGCGGCGGTGCGACGGGGTATAGGGGCTGAAGCCTTCGGGTTCAGTGGGAAACCCGGCGTGGATCGGATTGATGCCAAGGAAGGCGCCGCCAAGCGCGCCCACCGTTTCGGCAAGCTGGGCAAGGTCGTCGTAGCTGCCCAGGCCGCCCTGCGCCTGGCTGCGCAGGCAGGCCAGCGGCGCCATCAGCCCCCATAGGCGCGGCGGCAGGTCCAGCCGGCCCGGCGCGCTTAAAAGCCAGCAGCGCGCCCCGCCGCTTTCCAGCAGGTGGCGCCCCAGCGGAAGGGCCGGCAGCGCGCCGTCGCCTTCGCTTTGGCTGCCGTCCTCCAGCCGCA
>CAXICP010000020.1:0-16583 GCA_964022595.1 uncultured Salipiger sp. | reverse complement strand
GTGATGGAAGGCGCCGCGGAGCCGGTGGTGAAACTGGACGTGCCGCTGGTGGTCGACGCGGGCAAGGGGCACAACTGGGCCGAAGCGCACTAGCCGCGCCTAGCCCAGCCGCTTTTCGAAATAGACCCGGTCGAATCCGTCCTCGCGCCGCCGGGCGGTTTCGACGTAGCCAAGGCGGGGATAGATCGACAGGTTGTCGGTCATCTTCGCGTTGGTATAAAGCCGCACCGCATCGGCCCCCTGCGCCCGCGCGGCGGCCTCGCAATGGGCGATCAGCGCCTTGCCGACGCCCCGGCCCGCCGCCTGCGGCATCACCGCGACATTTTCCAGCAGGACGTGATCCGCGCCGGGCCGGAACACGATGAACCCCAGCAATGTGCCGGCGGCGTCAGTGGCGATGTGCACCTCGCCCGCAGCGATCTGCGCCGGGAAATCCGCCACCATCGGCGCGGGTTCGCGCCCGATCAGCGGCACGTAGCCGGCATAGGCCCGCCGGGCGCAGTCAGCCACCGCGATGGCATCCGCAGCGATTGCAGGCCGGATGGCGACCATTGGTCAGTCCGCCACCGCCGCGATGCGGGGCGACTGGCGTTCGATGCTGTCCCCGATCAGGCGGGCGGTGTCCGCCCATGAAATGAAGGGCGGGAGCACCGGCCCGTCGAATCCGGCCGCCGACAGCGCGGCGGGCACGTCGTCTTCCATGTGGCCCGAATTCTGCGCGAAATACGGCAGGCATACCGCCTGCCCGGCCCCTTGCGCGATGTCCTTCAGGAACGGCGGCTGTTCGATGAAGCCGGTGCGCGTGTCGCGAAAGCCCAGCCCCGAATGCAGCGCCCGCGCAAAGGCATAGGCGCTGTCCGCGCTGGTCTTGGACACCGCGCTGCCATGGGCGGCGACGATCAGCGCCGTATCCTGCGCGTCCCACCCCTTGTCCGCCAGCAGCGTGCTCAGTTCCGACGCGGCGCAGCCCACAAGGTCGGGTTCCACGCCGAACGGGTCCAGCATGGTCAGTCCCATCGCGCGCGCCTTCTTGGCCAGCACCTGCCCGGTGAACCAGCCGCGCGCCATGAAGAACGGATAAATCAGCGGCGCGCCAAGCGCGGCAATCTCTTCCTCAAGCCGACCCTTGGCGGCCAGCGTGGCGCTGCCGATGCGCCAGCCCTTCAGCCCGCCCTGGACACGTTCCGCCAATGCCCGAAGGGCGAATTCCTGCGAATCGGGGTCGGACGGGCTGCCATGCGCAACCAGGATCGCGGTCTTCGGAAACTCGGAAGCCATTGCCATCTTGAAAGCGTGTCCTTTTCTGGATGTCTGCGAGCGCAAAAGGGAAGGTGGCGCCCGCACCCCCCCTTTTCAATGCGAATATTTCCGCCTGCGCGCATCTGTCTGACAGGCGTACGAAATTTGCGCACCCCTGCCGGCGATGCCCGCCCGGCGGGCGCGCGACCTGCCGGAACCGGCAGCATCATGCGCGCGTTGTTCCAGAACCCATCCAGGGACGCCACACCGTGCCAAGCGATCGCAAATTCTGCATCATCCTCAATGGCCGGTCCGGCGACCGGGGCGAAGACGAACGCCGCGCCAAGCTGACCGCGCTGTGCGACGCCGCCGGCATCCAGGCGCAGATCGTCATCCCGGGCCGCAAGCAGCCCCTGGAAGACGCCGCAACCGAGGGGCTGGCCCGCACCGGCGCCGATGTCCTTGTCGCAGCGGGCGGCGACGGGACCATTGCCGCCGTCGCCACCGCCGCCCATGCCGCCGATGTTCCGATGGGGGTCATCCCGCAGGGAACGTTCAACTATTTTGCCCGGGGGCTGGGCGTGCCCGAAGACGCCGAAGGCGCCGTGAACACGCTGGCCGACGGGATCTTGCGCGACGTGCCGCTGGCCGAGGCGAACGGCATGGTCTTTCTGAACAACACCAGCCTGGGGATCTATCCGCTTATCCTGCTGCGGCGCGAAAGCATCTATGCGCGCTGGGGGCGGTCGCGCCTTGCGGCCTACTGGTCGGTTCTTCTGACGCTCAGCGGGGTGCGCCGCCCGCTGAAGCTGCGCCTTGACGTCGACGGGCGCGAGATCCGCCTGCGCACGCCGCTGGTCTTTGTCGCCAACAGTTCCTTTCAACTGGAACGGTTCAACCTCGAAGGGGTCGAGGCCGTGAAACAGGGCGATTTCGCCGTGTTCACCGCCCGCCACACCGGCACCATGGGGCTGGTGCGCACCGCGCTGCGCCTTGCGGGCCGCACCGCGCACAGCGGCGACGATTTCGATCTGGTGACCGGGCGCGACATCACCATCAGCACGGGGCGGCCCCGCGCGCTGGTCGCACGGGACGGCGAAAAAAGCCTTATGCATACGCCGATCCACATCCGCCTGCGCGACCGCCCGCTTCGGGTGATCGCGCCGAATGCCCCCCTGGAAGACACGGACGCCGACCGCTCATGACCCGCATCGCCCATATTTCGGATCTGCATTTCGGCCGCAGCGATCCAGAGCTTCTTGACCCGCTGATCGACGCGCTGAACGCCGCAAAGCCCGATCTTGTCGCCGTCACCGGAGATTTCACCCAGCGTGCCCGGCGCAAGCAGTATCGTGATGCCCGCGCCTTTCTGGAACGGCTTGAAGCGCCCTGGCTTTCCGTGCCCGGCAATCACGACGTGTCGCTGGACAACCTGTGGCTGCGCTTCATGCGGCCCTATGCGCGGTATCGCAAGCATATCTCGCCCGATCTGCTGACCGTTCACGAAACCGAAGATTTCATCGCCGTGGGGCTGAACACGGTCGACCGGTTTCGCGTGCAGCGCGGCAAGGTGCGCTGGATGCAGCTGCGCCAGGCCTGCCACCTGCTGACCCACGCGCCCGCCGTGCGGGTGGTGCTGGCCCATCACCCGTTCGAACAGGATGCCGAGGTGGAAAAAAGCTTGATGCGCGGGGCCGAGGCGGGCATCGAACAGCTGGCGGAATGCGGCGCGCAGGTGGTGCTGTCGGGCCATCTGCACCGCTGGCGGACCGAACCCTTCCTGTCGTCGAAATACGGCCGGCAGATCCTGCAGGTGCACGTGGGCACGGGGCTGTCGACGCGGCTGCGCGGGCAGGAAAACGATTTCGCGCTGCTTGACCTGACCATCCAGACCGCGAACGTCACCCGCATGGTCGCGCGCGCCGGGCGCTTCGTCCAGGCGGGCACGCGCAAGTTCCGCTTTGGCGATGGCGGCTGGCAAGAGGTCGGCGACCAGGCCGAGGTGGGAACCGCGCGCAAGGCGGGATCGTTTTCCAACGAAGGCCGCGAAGCCCCCCAGGAACAGGAGGAAGCGCAATGACCCCCGCGCAGCATGATCCCCACGACACCCGCGCCGGCCCCGGCGATGCCGGCTATGCCGACCGCCCGGACCCTCGCCCGCAATCGCCCGATGAACGGCGGCGGGGCCGTTCGGCAACGCGGCTTTTCATCTGGATGCTTGTGGTGGGCGTGGTGGTGGCGGTGGCGCTCAACCTGTCCGTGGTGCTGTGACGCGCGGGTCAGACCACCCCGAGCACCGTCAGCGGGATCGACGCGGCGCCCAGAACCGCAAGGCTGCCGGCCAGCGCGAACAGCCCGTCGCGCGCCAGAAGCGCAGTCGCCATCAGCACCACCGCCCCGCCCAGAAGCGAGGATGAAAACGGCACGATTTCCAGGAACGGCATCGCCGCGCCGCACAGCAGGCACAGCACCTTCATGCCCGTGCGCGCGGGGCCGGATGTCATCATCCGCATCCGGCTGCGCGAATTGCGGTCAAGCCAGTCGCTCAGCCGTCGCACCTTGTGCAGCACGGCGCCCGCGCGGTCCGCATCGACGCCAAGCCCCATAAGCCGCCTTGGCAGCCACAGATGGTCTCGCGCCATCAGCATCTGCGCCGAGATGAACGCGATGAGCAGGCCGCAGACGGTGGAAAACAGCGGGATGCCCGACAGGGGCGATACCACCAGCAGCGCCGGAACCATCATCGCAGGCAAAAAGGAACTGCTGCCGAAATTCTCGACAAGCGATCCCACCGACGGGGCGCCGCGCGCCACCACGGCTTCGAGCCGATCGACGATTTCGCCGACGGGCCTGGTCTCGGAGGGTGTCATGACGGCCTGACTTGCTGTGATACGTTGATGAACGTGCCATCGGCCCCACGGGTTCCGCCGGCCATTTCGGTATGATCCGGGAAATATCGTTGCGCAAGCCCGGAACCGAAGCATCGCGCCGCAGGTTGATCCCGCATGAAACAGCCTCTTGTCGCTTCCGATCAGGTGTTGCGCGTCTCTGCCGTGATCGTCGCGACGGGTGTCGTGCTGGTCGCGCTGAAATACGCCCAGGACATCGCAGCACCGCTGGTGCTTTCCATCGTCGTGGGCGTCATCGCCGCCCCGCTTGCGGACCGCATGGAACGCCTGCGCCTGCCGCGCGGGGTGGTCGCCTTGTCGATCATCGTCGCATTCTTCTTCGCCTTTGCCGCGCTGGTGTTCCTGATTGAACCCTACATCACCGCCGCCATCGACCAGCTGCCGTCGATCCGCTACGAGCTGCGCAAGATGGTGTTCGAATACCGCGGCCTGATCCAGGGCATCGGCGAGATGAACGACGAGATGAAGGCCGCCCTTGGCGCCGACGCCGAGGCGACCGCCGAACAGGTCGCCGCCCTGCCCAGCCTTACCGACGCCATGTGGCTGGCGCCCGCGATCTTCGCCCAGATGCTGGTGTTCCTGGGGGGCCTGTTCTTTTTCCTGCTGACGCGCGGGTCGATCTATCGCTGGCTGTCCAGCCGGCTGGGGTCGGGCGCGCAGACGCACCGGTTCCTGGAACGCTTTTATGCCGCCGAATCCATGGTCTCGCGCTATTTCGCCGCCGTTTCGGTGGTGAACGCCGGGCTTGGCGTGGTGGTCGGGGTCGCGCTGCTGACCTACGGGCTGCCCGGCGCCGTGGTCTGGGGCGTCGCCGCCGCGCTGCTGAACTTCGTGCTGTACCTTGGCCCTGCGGCCATGGCGGGCGGGCTGCTGCTTGCGGGCGTGGTGAATTACGACGGGCTGGCGAGCTTTGTGCCGATGGCGATCTATCTGGGCTGCAATATGACCGAGGCGCAGTTCGTCACCCCCACCATGGTTGGCAAGCACATCCAGATGAACCCGTTCCTGCTGTTCGCTTCGCTGATCTTCTGGCTGTGGCTGTGGGGGCCGATCGGCGGGATCGTCGCCATTCCGGTGACGCTTATCTTCCTGCGCCTGTTCGACATCCTTGGCGACAGATCGTCCCCCCCGGCAAAACCTGCGGTGCGCGCGGCCTGACGCGCCCGCCCCGGACGGAAATCGCGGCGCGCCCCAAAAGGGACGCGCCGTTTTTTCGTACAGAAAGGGACAGGAAAAACCCCGCCCTCCGGGAGGGGAGAGCGGGGGAACAGGATCGGGTCGCCGAGGGAAGTCGGGACAGGGATGCGACCCGCAGAGGGACAGGACGGTACAGGCGTCCTTGCATGGATAACACCGGTCGCCCCGACGGGTTCCAGCGGCGACAGGATTTTTTACATTTTTTCCCGGCGGGTCTGTCGCAGGCGGTCCAGCTCTCCGTTCAGCTGCGCGCCAAGCAGGGTCACAAGCGCGCTGACATATTACCACATCAACAGCGCGACCACGGCGCCAAGCGATCCGTAAACCTCGTTGAGGCGGTCGAAATTGCGCACATATAGCGTCAGCGCAAAGGACCCGGCGGCCCCGGCCAGCAGCGCCAGCAGCGCCCCCGGCGTGAACCAGCGCATCCGCGACGATCTGCGGTTGGGGCCGTAGCGGTAGAGCAGCGCGATGGCAAAGAACACGACCCCCAGCAGGATCAGCCATTTCACCGCCGCCGCGATCAGTTCCAGGTGCAGCGGCAGCCCAAGGAAGGAAAACGCCGCCGGCAGGATCACCACCGCCGCAAAGGCCACAAGCGCCACCATCACCAGCAGGATGGTCAGCGCCACCGCCACCAGCAGGCGCCGTATGGCGTTTTCCCGGTGCGGCGTGTCGTTGACCGTGTTCAGCCCCCGGATCAGCGCGGCCACAGATGCCCGCGACGACCAGATCGCCACGAGGATCGAGATGATCGACGCCCATTGCAACGTCGAGCGGTTGGTCGAGATCAGCGCCGTCACCTGTTCGGACAGCAGCACATAAGCCTGTTCGGGCATCATCTCGCGCACGATTTCCATCTGCTCCGAGATCACCACCGGGTCGGCCCAGTAGCCCCAGATCGCGATCACCGCCGAGATGGCGGGAAACAGCGACAGGAAGGCGTAAAAGGCCACGCCGGCCGAAATCAGCCCCAGGTTCCGTTCATCCATGCGCAACCAGGTGCGCCACAACGCGCGCCCCCAGTCCCGCACGCCCAGCGCGGGGCGGCGGGTTGACGGCGCGGGCGCCCCGTCGCGGTCGGCTTCGGGTTCGGGTCCGGCATGGCCGGGCAAGGGGGATGGCGTGGTGGCGGCGGGGTCTTCCATGGCGCGAGATTGATCGCGCAGCGCGGGCAAGGTCAATGATCGCCGCCGCCCCGCGCGCCAATTGCACAACCTCTGGGACAATTCGGCATCTGGGCGCGCCCGGGATGCAGGCGGCCCTAGTCCGCTGCCGGGTCCGATGGTTCGGCGGCATCACCCGTCGCACCACCCGTCGCCGCCGGGCTTTCGGTCGTCAGCACCCCGCTGACCCAGTCGCCGGTCACGACCTCGCCCGAGGCATAGCTAAGCGTGCCCTGCCCCTGCCGCTTGCCGTCCGCGAACCGCCCCTCGTAGACGTCGCCGTTGCTGTAGGTGGCGATGCCTTCGCCCTCGAAGCGGCCATCGACCCAGCCGCCTTCGTAGGTGAACCCGTCGGGCATGGTGATGCGGCCCTGCCCGTGGCGCTGATCGTCGCGGAAATCGCCGCTATAGACCGCGCCATCCGCATAGGTGGCGGTGCCGGTGCCGTGGCGGCGGTTGTCTTTCCATTCACCGGTATAGGTGTAGCCATCCGCATAGGTGATGGTGCCCTGGCCTTCGTAGCGGGCATTCACGAAGCCGCCCGAATAGACCGTGCCGTTGGGATAGGTGGCGGTGCCCGTGCCCTCGATCACCCCGTCGACCCAGTCGCCATCATAGGTGGACCCGTCAGGATAGACGGTGCGGCCCTTGCCGTTGGCCAGATCGCCGCGGATCTCGCCTTCGTAGACGGACCCGTCGGGATAGGTGACGCGGCCCTGCCCGTCGATCTGCCCCGCGACCCAGTTGCCTTCAAGCCGGTAGCCGTCGGCGCCGATGAACACGCCCTGCCCCTGCCGCTGGTCGTTGTCGAAACTGCCCTCGTAGACATCGCCCGACGCATACGTTTCGCGCCCCTGCCCGTCGCGGCGCCCGTCCACCAGCGCGCCCTCGTAGACATCGCCGTTGGGCAGGGTCAGCTTGCCCTGACCATCCTGCTGACCCTCGCGCCACATGCCCACGTAGACCAGCCCGTCGGGCATGGTCAGCGTGCCCTCGCCCGAGCGCTTGCCGTTGGCGACGCGCCCTTCGTAGACCGACCCGTCGGGATAGGTGATGGTGGCGTTGCCCTCTTCGGTGCCGTTCACCCAGTCACCTTCGTAGCGGTAGCCATCGGGCGTGGTCATCACCCCGCGCCCGTGGTGCAGCGCGTTGCGAAAGGTGCCCTCGTAGCGCGCGCCGGTGGCGTATTGGATGACCCCGCGCCCGGTGATCTTGCCGTCCTGCCAGGACCCTTCGTAGACCGAGCCGTCCGCAAGCACGATGCGGCCCACGCCTTCGGGTTTGCCCTTGGAAAACTGCCCCTCGTACACGCCGCCCGAGGGGTAGCGCGCCACGCCTTCGCCTTCGATCTCGCCCATGCGCCAGTCGCCGGTGTATTCGAATCCGTTCGGCAGGCTGTAGGTGCCGGTGCCGTGGCGCAGCCCGTCCTGAAAGCTGCCCTCGTAGACGCCGCCATCGTCGAACTGCTTGGTCTGCGTCTCGCCGTCCTGCGCCAAAGCGGCCGCGGCGAAGACCGCGATGGCCGCGGCAATGGTGATGCCTGCCCGTGTCATGTGTTCTGCCCTGCCGGATTGCCCATTCCTCGGGCGGAAATGGTAAAGAAGCCCCTGCGCGCTGACAATCTCTTTTGCCCCGGCTCGCCTTTCCCTCGGGCGTGGTTCTGCTATGTCGGCACGGGAACGTGACCAGAAGGACAGTGGCATGGCCGATCGCTTTCGCCTGACCATCGCGCAGCTCAACCCCGTCATGGGTGACCTTGCCGGCAATGCCGCACAGGCCCGCGATGCCTGGGCGCAGGGCCGCGAGGCCGGGGCCGACCTGGTCGCGCTGCCCGAGATGTTCATCCCCGGCTACAACCCGCAGGACCTGCCCCTGAAGAACGCCTTCACGCTGGATTGCATGGCCACCGCGCGCCAGCTTGCCGCCGATTGCGCCGACGGCCCGGCGCTGGCGATCGGCTGCCCCTGGATCGAGGGGACCGAACTGTTCAACGCCTATCTCATCTGCCGGGACGGGCGCATCGTCACCCAGCTGTTCAAGCACCACCTGCCCGATTACGAGGTCTTCGACGAGGTTCGCGTGTTCGACAGCGGCCCCATCGGCGGGCCCTATGCCGTGGGCAACACCCGCGTCGGCAGCCCCATCTGCGAAGACGCCTGGTATGACGACGTGGCCGAAACCGCCGCCGAGACGGGCGCGGAATTCCTGCTGGTGCCCAATGGCTCGCCCTATCACCGGGGCAAGCACGAAACGCGGCTGAACCACATGGTGGCGCGCGTGGTCGAAACCGGCCTGCCGCTGGTCTACCTGAACATGGTGGGCGGGCAGGATGACCAGGTGTTCGATGGCGCATCCTTCGTGCTGAACCCGCACGGCCAGCTTGCGATGCAGCTTCCCGCCTTTGCCGAGACGGTGGCCCATGTGGATCTGGAACGCGGCGCGGATGGCTGGCAGGCAAGCCCCGGCGATGTCACCCCCCAGCCCGGCAGCCTGGAACAGGATTACAACGCCATGGTGCTGGGCCTGCGCGATTATTGCCGCAAGACGGGCTTTGGCAAGGTGTTGCTGGGCATGTCGGGGGGCATCGATTCCGCGCTGGTGGCGACCATCGCGGTGGATGCGCTGGGGGCCGGCAACGTGCGCTGCGTGATGCTGCCGTCGGAATACACCTCGGACCATTCGCTTGAGGATGCAAAGGCCTGCGCCACCGCCATCGGCGCGCATTACGATTTCGTGCCCATCGCCGAGGGGCGCACCGCGATCACCACGACGCTTGCCCCCCTGTTCGAAGGGCGCGATCCCGACCTGACCGAGGAAAACATCCAGTCCCGCCTGCGCGGGCTGCTGCTCATGGCGCTGTCCAACAAGTTCGGGGAAATGCTGCTGACCACCGGCAACAAGTCCGAGGTCGCGGTGGGCTACGCCACGATCTATGGCGACATGGCGGGCGGCTACAACCCGATCAAGGATCTGTACAAGACCCGCGTCTTCGACATCTGCCGCTGGCGCAACGCCCATCACCGCCCCTGGATGCAAGGCCCCGCGGGCGAGGTCATCCCCCAGCGCATCATCACGAAACCGCCTTCGGCCGAGCTGCGCGAGGATCAGAAGGACAGCGATTCCCTGCCCGACTACCCGGTGCTGGACGGCATTCTAAAGATCCTGGTGGATGATGACGGCTCGATCGCCGATTGCGTCGCGGCCGGGTACAGCCCCCAGGACGCCAAAAAGATCGAGCACCTGCTGTACGTTTCGGAATACAAGCGGTTCCAGTCGGCGCCCGGCGTGCGCCTGTCGCCCCGCGCCTTCTGGCTTGACCGCCGCTATCCCATCGTCAACCGCTGGCGCGACAATGGGTGACGCGGCGCGGGGCGCGCTGGCCGGCAAGTCCGTGCTGTTCGTCGTCGCGCGGTTTCACACCAACCTCAGCTTCGCGGTGCGCGCGCTGGTGGCCGCCGGGGCCAGGGTGACGGTCTGGGCCAGCAAATCCGACGGCCCCGAGGACCACGCGCTGATCACCCCGCAGGTGTTCGCCCCGTCCGACGATGCCGCCATGGCCGCCGCGTGGCGCGAGGCGGCGCCCGACATCGCCTTTCTGCGCAACAGCGCCGCGCTGCGCTTTGCGGCGGCGCGGATCGGCAAGCGGCACGGCACGGCGCTGTGGTCCTATGACCTGCACCCCTTTCACCGGCGCGAACCGCTGTCGCGGCGGTTCTACCTGTGGCGCAAGGGCCTGCCGATCCGGCGGGTCACCGCGACGCGCGGGCTGGCCGACGTGCGCCCGGACCGCTCGGCGCGCTACCTGCCCTGGCCCGTGGTCGCCGACCCGCCCCCCGCCATGCCGCAACGCGACGCCGACGGGCCGGTGACGGTGCTGTGCGCCGCCAAGCTGGGAAAGCGGCGCAAGATGCAGGACCTGGTGATCGACGCCATGCGCGATGCGGGCCGGGCAGGCAAGGCGCGGCTGATCCTTGCCGGGTCCGACAGCGTGTTCGCCGCCC
The DNA here is from genome assembly GCA_964022595.1 of uncultured Salipiger sp. GTDB lineage: Bacteria > Pseudomonadota > Alphaproteobacteria > Rhodobacterales > Rhodobacteraceae > Salipiger. The sequence goes on along the minus strand of CAXICP010000020.1, from coordinate 6,071 downwards.
CCGAAGACCGCGCCCACCTGGCCGCGCTTTACGCCGCCGCCAACGCCGAACCCTGGATCGAGATGGCCGGCCGGGTGCCCTTTCCCGACATGCCCGGCGTCTACGCGCGCAGCGACATCTGCATCCTGCCCAGCTTTGACGAGCCGCTTGGCTTCGCGCCGGCGGAATCCATGGTCTACGGCTGCGTGCCGGTGATCTCGTCCGAGGCAGGCTCGGCCGGCTACCTGACGCCGGACAACGGCATGGTGATCGACCCGCACCGCCCGGACACCATCCGCGACGCGCTGACCCGGCTGATCGACGATCCCGCCCTGCGCGCCCGGCTGGGCGCGGGGGCGCGCAACACCGCCCTGACCGAACTTGGCCCCGAAAGGTTCGTCACCCGCATGGCCGCGCTGATCGCCGAAGGCTAAAGCCACCACTCGTCGATTGCCGCGATGTCGTCGTCGGACCATCCGAAGTGATGGGCGAATTCATGCACGGTGACATGGGTCACCAGATCCTTCAGCGTGACATCGCCGCGATCGCGCAGCTCGGCCAGGATGGGCTGGCGGAACAGGAATATCCGGTCGGGCCAGCTGACCGGATCCGACACCGACCGTTCGGTCATGGGCACGCCTTCGTAAAGGCCCGTCAGCTCCAGCGGATCGTCGATGCCAAGCTCGGCAAGCATGGCCGCGTCGGGCCAGTCCATCACCTCGATCAGCACGCCTCGGGCGCTGGTGCGGAACGGTTCGGGAAAGCCCTCGACAGCGTCGCGGGCAATGGTTTCGATATGCTCAAGGTCAGGCGTGTTCATGGGGCAGGATATGACCGCGCCGCGCGAAAGAAAAAGGTCGTTTTCCGCCCTGCGCGTCGCAAACCGGACAGCGTTGCGCGGGCGCTGCGCCTAGGCAGCGCGACCCTTTGCAGGAATTGCCCCATGCTTGCCGTCCACCGCATCCCCGCCGCCTTTTCGCAATCCGACTGCGAACGCGTCATCGCCCTTGCCCGCACCGCCCCCAGCGCCGACGCCCGGCTGGTGGGGCGCAACCGCGACCACAACCGGCGCCGCGCCGATCTTGTCTGGATCGAGGATGTCCCCGGGTCCGAATGGATCATGGACCGCATCGTCGACATCCTGCGCGAGGCCAATCGCGACAGCTATCGCTTCGATCTGGACGGGTTCGACGAAAGCGCGCAGCTTGCCCGCTACGGCGCCGAACGGCAGGGCCATTTCGACTGGCATTCCGATATCGGCGACGGCCCGCTGGCCGCGCGGCGCAAGCTGACGCTGGTGGTGCAGCTTTCCGCCCCGACCGACTACAGCGGCGGGCGGCTTGAAATCATGCCCTCGGCCCATACGGTCGAGGCCGCGAACGAACGGGGCAGCGCCACGCTGTTTCCGTCCTACCTGCTGCACCGGGTCACACCGGTGGACACGGGTGAACGCCATTCCCTGACGATCTGGGCGCACGGCCCGGCGTTCCGGTAAGCGCCCTTTCGCCCCGGTGCGACGCGCAGGGGCGGGCGCGGCCGTCAGGCCGCGCCCGCCCCCCGGCGACACGCAAAAGCGTAGCGCAACACCGTGACAACGGTGGCCCGGATCAAAGCATCAGCTGGTAGCTGTGCGGCACGTAATGGAAGGCATCGCCGCGCGTTTCCACATAGCCCAGCGCCGGGAACGGCATGTGATAGCCGATGAACGGCACCTTGTCCGCGCTCAGCATGTCCAGCACCTTGCGCCGCGTCGCCGCCGCCTGCGCCTTGTCGGTGTCAAAGCTTACCTCCCAGTCGGGATGGGCCAGCGACCAGACATAGTGGTTGGCGGTGTCCGCGATCAGCATCAGCTGCTTGCCGCCGCTTTCCAGCATGAACCCCATGTGCCCCGGCGTATGCCCGGGCGCCGACACAGCGGTCACGCCGGATGCCACCGCATCGCCATCCTTGATGAACGAGAACCTCTCGGACAGCGGCGCCACCTTGTTTGCGAAGGTGTCGCTGTCGGCCCCGGCCCAGTGGTCGTATTCGGCCTGCCCGGTGACGTGCTGCGCGTTGGCAAAGGTCGGCCCGTCGCCGCCGGTCAGCCCGCCGACGTGATCGCCGTGCATGTGCGTGATGACAAGATGGGTCACGTCGCCGGCGCCGTAGCCCGCCGCCTCGACCGCGGCGACGATGCCTTCGGGGTTCAGCCCGGTGTCGAACAGGATCAGTTCGGACCCGGTGTTGACCAGCGTCGGGGTAAAGAAGAACTGCGCCTTGTCCGTGGGGATGTTCGCCTCTTGCGACACCTCGGCAAAGGTTTCGTCATCGACGTTCAACCCGAAGATCTTGTGGGGTTCTTCACGCGTGGCGGTGCCCGCCATCAGCGCGGTCACCTCGAAGTCGCCCAGCCCGACGCGGTTGACCCGCGGCACCTGTGCGCCCTGCTGCGCGGCCTGCGCCGAGGCGCTGCGCCCCATCCCGGCGGCAAGCGGCAGGGCCGCCGCGCCCGTCAGTGCCGCCCGGCGCGATATGCTGTTTTGTGAAATCACGGTCCTAAACCTCCTGTTGGGTAAGCCTGATCTAGGCGTGGAACGCCCGACATCCAGAAAGCGAAAGTTCCTAGCGGTGCGTTAACTTTTGGCAGTGTATCCCCGCTGCCACCCTTTCCAGGAGCGTGTAATGATTCCCGATGAGTCCAATCCCTGCTGGCGCCGAGCCCTGACCACCGAAAAAGATCTTGCCGGCGCCGTGCTTGCCACCAAACTGCTTGTCGCCCGGCTGCGCCGCGAACTAAGGGCAAGCCCCAGCGCGCTGAACACCAAGATCCTGGAACTTCGCGGCTATTTCGAAAAGAACACCTTCGCGATCAAGGATATCGCGCTGCTCTGATGTGCCGCTGGCATCCCGCGCCTGTTCCGCCCCGGCGACATTTTCCGCCGCGCGGTCAGTCGATGGCGCTTGCCGCGCATTGCGCCAACAGCTCCATGACATGCTCGCGCGTACACAGCTGCGTGCCCGCGGTGGTCACCGTGGCGCTGGCGGCGGCTGCGCCCAGCGCAAGCGCATCCGGGGCGCTTAGCCCGCTGGACAGCCCATAGGCAAAGGCGCCGACGAAACTGTCGCCCGCCCCCACCGCCGATTTCACCGCCACCCGCGCCGCGCCTACCTGGGTCAACCCTTCGGGGCCGGCCATCACCGATCCGTCCGCGCCGCGCGCAAGGATCACCCGCTCGGCGGCGCCGCGCGCCACAAGCTCGGCCGCGAATTGCGCCGAATCGCGGCGCGAGGGCAGCGCACGGCCCGCCAGTTCCTCGGCTTCGGCGCTGTCCATGCGCAGCACGGCGGGGGCCGGATCGGTGCCCTTGGCAAGCCAGGTCAGCGCCTCGCCTGAGGTGTCGGCGATCACGAAGGCGCCGCGATGCTGCAGCGCGCGGCACAGCTGCGTCGAGAATTCCACCGAAACGCCCGGCGGCTGGCTGCCGCTTAGCACCACGATGCCGCCCTTGGGGGTCGCGGCGGCGATGGCCTGCAACGCCTCGGCCACCTCGGGCTCGTTCCAGCGCGGCCCGGGAAGGACGAAACGGAACTGCTCGCCCGTGGCGCGGTCATGCACGGCAAAGCTTTCGCGGGTTTCCCCGGGCGCCTTCATGCGCACCAGCGGGATGCCCAGCTGCACCAGCGATTGTTCCAGCCGCATGCCCGTGGGCCCGGCCAGCGCGACAAACGCCCGCGCCCGCCCGCCCAGCGTCGCCACCACGCGGGCCACGTTGATGCCCCCGCCGCCCGGATCCACATCGATCGGATCGCAGCGCAGCTTCGGCCCGGCGACAACCCGGTCCGCCGCGGTCGACAGATCCAGCGCAGGGTTCAGCGTAACGGTGAGGATATCGTTCATGGCGATCACTTTCTCCCGGAATGCGGGCACCATTGCACCCTATCCCGCCAAGGCCAAGGCGCGCGAACTGGACAAATCGGCGCGCCTGTGGAATTGCCACACCCGTAAGCAGGAGCCCGCCATGACCGTCACCCGTTTCGCCCCATCCCCCACCGGCCACATCCATGTCGGCAACCTTCGCACGGCGCTGTTCAACTACCTGATCGCGCGCAAGGCGGGCGGCACCTTCATCCTGCGCATCGACGACACCGACGCCGAGCGCAGCAAGGAAGAATATGTCGACGGCATCAAGCGCGACCTGGAATGGCTGGGCCTGACCTGGGACAGGACGGAACGGCAAAGCACCCGGCTGGATCGCTATCACGACGCCGCCGACCGCCTGCGCGGGATCGACCGGTTCTACGAGGCGTGGGAAACCCCGACCGAGCTGGACCTCAAGCGCAAGAAGCAGCTGAACATGGGCAAGCCCCCGGTCTATGACCGTGCGGCGCTGTCGCTGTCGGATACGGAAAAGGCGGCACTGCGCGACGAGCGCGGCAATGGCGTGTGGCGTTTCAAGCTGACCCAGGAACGGATCGACTGGGCCGACGGCATCCTTGGCGACATTTCCATCGACGCGGCCAGCGTGTCCGACCCGGTGCTGATCCGGGGCGACGGGCAGATCCTGTACACGCTGGCGTCGGTGGTCGACGACATGGACATGGGCGTGACCAACATCGTGCGCGGGTCCGACCACGTGACCAACACCGCCACGCAGATCCAGATCATCGAGGCGCTTGGCGGCACCGCGCCTGGCTTTGCCCACCATTCCCTGCTGACCGGCCCGCAGGGCGAATCGCTGTCCAAGCGCCTTGGCGTGCTGTCGATCCGCGACCTGCGCGAGGCGGGCGTGGAACCCGAGGCGCTGCTGTCGCTGATGGCGCGCCTGGGGTCGAGCCAGCCGGTCGAACTGCGCCTGTCGCTGGACGAGATCGCCGAAGGGTTCGAGCTGTCGCAATTCGGCTCTGCCCCGACCAAGTTCGACGAACAGGACCTGTATCCGCTGACCGCGCGCAAGCTGCACGAGCTGCCCTTTGCCGCCGTGGCGGACGAGATCGCGGCGATCGGCGTGCCTGCGGACAAGGCCGAACTGTTCTGGTCGGTTGCCCGCGACAACATCACCACCCGGCGCGACCTGCCCGGCTGGTGGGCACTTTTCCGTGACGGGGCCGAGCCGCTGATCGCGGACGAAGACCGCGACTTCATCGCCCAAGCCATGGCCCTGCTGCCGCAAGGCCCCTACACGCACGACACCTGGGGCACCTGGACCAAGGCCGTCAAGGATGCGACGGGCCGCAAGGGCAAAGGGCTGTTCATGCCGTTGCGCAAGGCGCTGACCGGGCTGGAACGCGGCCCCGAGATGGCCGACGTGATGCCCCTGCTGCAAAAGATCCCGGCGCGCGACCTGGCGAAAGGCTAAAGCCGCGCCGCCAGGTCGTCGCGGTCCTGCGCGACGTCAAGATGATGCTGGGCGTGGCGCAGGGCATAGCCCTGGGCCGCCCTGGCCGCCGGGCCCATTTCCGCCCAGCGCGATGTTTCCAGCTGTTTCAGCGCATCCACCGCGATGCCGATGACCTGCGGATGTTCGGCGCCGGCGCGGATCACCCCTGAAAACCCGTCTTCGACCAGATGCGCGGCGCTCATGCGCGGCACCTCGATGCGGGGAAATTCGGGGGGCACGTCGCGCGGGCCTTCGCAATCCCACAGCAGGCGGGTGATGCGGTGGATCGCATCGATGGCGGTGCCCGGATCGTTGATGCCCGGCGACAGCGCCCGCAGCGCGATTTCCGCCAGCACGATGATGCCGAACCGTGCGTCCTGTTCGTTGGTCCGCGTCTCGCCAAGGGTGAAACAGGCGCGCAGCGCGTCCGCATCGCCCACCTCTCCCAGCAGCCAGCCCAGCGGCCGTCCTGCCAGCACATGCACCCCCGGCGTGACCGCAAGGGTCAGCGTCGCGCCGGTCTTGCCCAGCAGCTCGTGCAGGCGGGCCATGTCGATGAACTGCACGTACCCGCCGCCCGAGGCGGGCAGCGCGGTCGCGGCGGATGGCACCGGCGCGCCTGCGGGCAGCGGCAGCCCGCCCAGCGCGGGGCGGCTCATGGCGCGCGACAGCGGCTCGCGGGCGGCGGCCTCGACCTTGCCCAGCGTCTCGTCAAGGCTGCCAAGCGTGCTC
>CAXICP010000019.1:0-16629 GCA_964022595.1 uncultured Salipiger sp. | reverse complement strand
GAGGGCGACACCGGGGCCCATTGACCGGCAGCGTCGGCGGGTATGACCTCCCACAGGGCGTGGCCCTGCCACAGATCGCGCGCGGTTTGGGAGCGCGCGCGCGCAAGGTCCAGCGCGCGCGCATCCTGCACCGGCTGCAACCGGCCCGAGCGCGCGTAATCGGGCGACACCCCGCCCGCCGCTTCCACACCCGCCCAGAAATCCTGCGCCATCAGCAGGCTTTCCAGCTGGATCTGCTTTTTCGGATTCCAGTTTTCGGGAACATGCGGCGCAAGCGCCCCCACCAGCCCGCCGGACGATCCCGCCCCGGGGCCGAAGGGGTCGACGACGCGCACGCCCGCCCCCGTCTGCACGCAGGCCCAGGCGATCGACAGGCCAAAGATCCCCGCCCCCCGAATCGTCACGTCGATGCTTGTCATTGCCCGGCCTCCGTTTCATGGTCGCGCCAGTTCTAGGACAGACCATCATGACGAACCAGCCCGAGCCAGTGACCTGGCGCGACCGCGAAGTGCCGGTATCCGCCCGCTTCGATGACCCCTATTTTTCGCTCGACGACGGGCTTGCCGAAACCCGCCATACCTTCCTGGCGGGCAACGGGCTGCCCGACCGGTTCCGTGACGGGTTCCACGTGGCCGAGCTTGGCTTCGGCACGGGGCTGAACCTGCTGGCAACGCTTGCGCTGTGGCGGGCCAGCGGCGCCCCGGGCACGCTGCATTTCACCACGTTCGAGGCCTTCCCCATGGCCCCCGCCGACATGATCCGCGCGCAGGGCGCTTTTCCCGACCTGGCCGGGATCGCCGCCGAACTGGCCCCGATGTGGCAATCGGGGGCGCGCAGCTTCGATCTGCCGGGGCTGGCGTTCACGATGATCCCGGGGGATGCGCGCGACACCCTGCCTGGCTGGTGCGGCGCGGCGGACGCCTGGTTCCTTGACGGCTTCTCGCCCGCCAAGAACCCCGAACTGTGGGGCGCCGAGCTGATGACACAGGTGGCCCGCCACATGGCGCCGGGCGGAACCGCGGCGACCTACACCGCCGCGGGCCATGTGCGCCGCGCGCTGCAAGCGGCAGGGCTTGCGGTGACGCGCCTGCCCGGGTACGGCCGCAAGCGGCACATGACGCGGGCGGAGCGACCGGAATGACGGAACAGAACACCAAGCTTGGCATCTGGCTGATGGTGCTGACAACGCTGATCTTTGCCTTTCAGGACGGGATCTCGCGGCACCTGTCGGGCGAATACAACGTCTACATGGTGGTGATGGTCCGCTACTGGTTCTTCGCCGCCTTCGTGATGGTCATCGCCTCGCGCAAGGCCGGCGGGCTGAAGGGCGCGGCGGCCACGACCCAGCCGCTGTTGCAGATCTTTCGCGGCGTGCTGCTGGTGGCCGAAATCTGGGTGATGATCAGCGCCTTCGTCCTGTTGGGCCTGACGGAAAGCCACGCAGTGTTTACCGCCTACCCGCTGCTGGTGGCGGCGCTGTCCGGGCCGATCCTGGGCGAAAAGGTCGGCTGGCGGCGATGGTCGGCCATCGGGGTGGGGTTCATCGGCGTGGTCATCATCTTGCAGCCATCGGGGGGCGTGTTCTCGCCGCTGGCAGCGGTGCCGCTGGTGGCGGCGCTGATGTTCGCGCTGTACGGGCTGCTGACGCGCTACGTGGCGCGGCGCGACAGCGCGGCCACCTCGTTCTTCTGGACGGGCGTGTCCGGCGCCGTCACCGCCACCGCCGTCGGCGCCTGGTTCTGGGAGCCGATGACCGGCCCCGACTGGGCCTGGATGGTGCTGCTTTGCTTTACCGGCGCGGCGGGGCATTTCACCCTGATCAAAAGCTACGAGGTCGCCGAAGCGTCCGCCGTGCAGCCCTTTGCCTATCTGCAGCTGGTCTTCGCCTCGACCCTGGGGATGACCGTTTTCGGGGAAACGCTGCGCACCAATGTCGCCATCGGGGCGGCGATCATCGTGGCCGCCGGGCAGTTCACGCGATGGCAAAGCGCGGCTAGTTCTGCCAGAACCTCGGGGTGAACAGCGCGAAGACCGCCATCACCTCTAGCCGGCCGGTCAGCATGGCAAAGGCCAGCATCCATTTCGCCGTGTCGTTGATGTTGGCGAAATTGCCCGCCGGGCCGATTTCGGCCCCAAGGCCGGGGCCGACGTTGGCCAGCGCGGTCGCCGCCCCGCTGATCGACGTGATGAAATCCAGCCCCGTCATGCCCAGTCCCACCGCCAGCACACCCAGCGAGACCACGAAGAAGGCAAAGAACGCCAGCACCGACGACAGCGTCTCGTCATCGACGGGCCGCCCCTGAAAGCGCGGAATGAACACCCCGTGCGGCGCCCGGATGCGGCGCAGCTGCACCCGCACCGACGCGAACAGGATCTGGTAGCGGAAGATCTTGACCGAACAGGCGGTCGATCCGGCGCAGCCTCCGATCAGGCCGATGAAGAAGAACATCGTGATGATGAACGACCCCCAGCCCATGTAATCGACCGACGCATACCCGGTGCCCGAGATGATCGAGGTGATGTTGAACAGCGATTCCCGGAACGCCTGTTCGGGGCGGTGCGGAAACAAAGTCATCAGCATGCCCGCCATCACCACCACAAGCACCAGGATGGTCAGCAGGAAGGCGACGATCTGACTGTCGCGCCAGAAGGGGCGGTAATGGCCATTCAGCATCTGCACGTAGCGCACGAAGGGCAGCGCGGCGGCGACCATGAAGATGGCCGCGACATATTCCGCCGGCCCCTGGAACGCGCCGAAGCTGGCGTCATAGTTGGAAAACCCGCCCGTCGACAGGGTGGTGAGCGCGTGCACCGTCGCATCGAACGCGTTCATGCCGCACAGCAGATAGGCCACCGCGCAGGCCAGCGTCAGCGCCACGTAGATGGTCGAGATGGCCGAGGCGATTTCCGTGGCGCGGGGCAGGATCTTGCCCATCGTCTCGAACGCTTCGGACCGGAACACCTGCATGCCCCCCACCCGCAGCTCGGGCAGGAACACCATGGCCACCACGATGATGCCGATGCCGCCCAGCCATTGCAGGATGCCGCGCCACAGCAGCAGCCCCATGGGCAGATCGTCCAGCCCCGTGAACACCGTCGATCCGGTGGTGGTCAGGCCCGACATCGCCTCGAAATAGGCATCGGTAAAGCTGGCCTCGGTCGCGCCGAAGATGAACGGCAGGCCGCCGAACAGCGGCAGCGCCGCCCAGACCCCCACGGTCAGCAGGAACGTCTGCTGCAGGGTCAGCCCCTCTTTCACCGCGTTGGCGCAGGCCAGCGAGGTCAGCCCGCCCGCCAGCACGGTGAACAGCCCGCATTCCAGAAAGACGTGCCATTCGCCACGCCCTTCGGCGATGTCCACAAGCATGGGCAGGAACATGGTCGCGCCCAGCGTCGCGACAAGCAGGCCGATGACATAGGCGACAGGGCGAAGATCGAACATGACGCAGAGCGTTGGACCGCGCGCGCGCGCCTGTCAAGAAGCGCCGTGACCGGGGGCCGACGAACCCGCCGCGTCGTGTCCGCCGCGTTGCGCCTAGCCGGTCAGAAGATCCCCGAACACATGTGGCAGGATATCGTCGCGGCTTAACCCCATGCGGGCCAGCTGGGCGTCGCTTTTCATTTCAAGATCGATGATCCGCGCCATGCGGGCGCGGCGCAGCCCGTAGGGATTCACCCCCAGCCCGATGCCGGCGAAGTAGCGATCGATGCGGGAGCCAAGCGGCGCGTGCCCCATGGCGATGGTGACATTGTCGATGCTCATGCGAAAAACCTTTGTCAGCGGGTCCTCCCGCAAACAAGTCTAGGCCTTTGCCGGGCCATGTCAGGCCCCGCGCCGTTCACGAATTGCTGCAATGCAGCAAAAGTCAGCCGCGGTGAAGCAGGCTGGCAAACAGGCCCGGATCAAGGCTGCGCGCCGCAAAGGTCGGCCCCTCGGTCAGCACCGACACCGCGTCATGCGAATGCAGGCTTTCCTGGTGGCTGGCCAGCACGCGGAAATCGCCCACCCGGGGATCGCAATGCAGCTGCTCGGCGAACAGGCGCGCCGCATCTTCGACGAAGATGGGGTTGGCGGCGTTCAGCTCGGCAAAGGCCTGTTCATCCTCGCGCTTGACCATGACCTGCGTTTCGGTCGGAACCGCGTCGCGGCACAGTTCGATCACGTCTTCGAACCACAGGCAGCGGCCGGGCTTCATCTGCACCGACAGGCGCGCGACCGAGCGCTGCGAATGGGGCGTGGCCAGCTGGCCGCGCGTGCGCCGGGCGTGCTCGGACAGTTCAAGCGAACAGGGGCAGGTCGAACTGTAGACGTAATCAAGATGCAGCAACCGCTCGCGCACGCCGCCGGTTTCCACCAGTTCCAGCGCGATGTCGTAATACTGGTACCCCGAAAGCCCCGAGCGCAGGCTGTCCACCTTCACCGGGAAGGACAGGCGCATCATGATCCGCGCATCGAAACTGCCAAGGTCGGCCTTGTAATCGTCAAGCGCGGCTTCGATCACGTCAAAGGAAAACGTCTTTTCCGCGTGGGCATAAAAGCTGCGCATGATGCGCGACATGTTGATGCCCTTCTTGCCCGCCTCAAGGCTGACCGTCCCGGTGACCGAGGTTTCCAGCATCAGATCGCCCGCATCGCGGGTGCGATAGCGCAGCGGCAGTCGGAAGTTCGAAATCCCCACATGCTGGATCGGGCGGTTTTCGCCCCGGATCAGCGACGCCGGCCCGTTCTGAAGGTCGGGCAGCGTGGCGCGGTAGGCTTCATCCGCGACGAAGCCGGCGGGATAGCTGCGCGACAGGTCGGGATAGGCCCCGCCCCCCTGCAACGCCGCAAGCGCGGGGTCCACCGCCGCCAGTTCGCCCTCGGCAGCGCCGGCCGCGAAACGCCGCAGCAGCGCGAGCGCCGCTTCGGCTTCTTCGCGGGTCGGGTCGAGATCGATGTCAGGCGTATGGACGTTCATTTCGCGTCACCCCGGATACTTGGTCAGGGCACAGATAGGCATTCACGGATCGCATTGCCAATATTTTCTGCCCCCCGCCAGATCAGATCCGGTCCAGCGCCTGCAGCAGATCCGCGACAAGATCCTGCGGATCTTCCAGCCCGATGGACAGGCGCACCAGCCCCGGCGTGATGCCCAGCATCGCCTTTTGCGCGTCGGGCAGGCGCTGGTGGGTGGTCGTGGCCGGGTGCGTCGCGATGGACTTGGCATCGGCGAAATTGTTGGAAATCAGGATCGTCTGCAAGGCGTTGAGAAAGGTGAAACAGGCATCCTTCCCGCCCTTCACCTCGAACGCCAGCACGGTGCCGCCCGACGGCGCCTGGCGCAGCGCCAGTTCATGCTGCGGGTGATCGCGGTGGGTGGGGTAGCGCACCGCTTCGATCCTGTCGTGCCCCGACAGCGCATCCGCGACGATCAGCGCGCCCGCCGCCTGCGCGCGCACGCGCAGGTCCAGCGTTTCCAGCGCCTTGAGATGCGACCACGCGGTGAACGGGTTCATCGCACCGCCGGTGTGCTTCATGTAGGCTTCGATGGGGCCGCGGATCAGCTCCTTGCTGCCGCAGATCATGCCGCCCAGCATCCGGCCCTGCCCGTCCACGTGTTTCGTGGTCGAGATCACCACCAGGTCGGCGCCGCAATCGCGGGCATAGGAAAACACCGGCGTCGCCATGGCGTCATCCACGATGACCAGCGCGTCCACCTTGTGGGCCGCATCGCACACATGTTGCAGGTCGATCACCTCGAGCGTCGGGTTCGAGATCGATTCCAGGAAAACCGCCCGCGTGCCCGGGGTCAGCGCCGCATCCCAGGCGGCGTTGTCGCGCCCGTCGACCAGCACGATTTCCACGCCGAAGCGGCCCAGCACCTCTTCGAGCACGTAAAGGCACGACCCGAACAGCGCGCGCGAGGCCACCACCCGGTCGCCTGCCTTGCACAGCGCCATCAGCGCGCCCGACACCGCCGCCATGCCCGACGTGCAGGCGAACCCGTCCTCGTAGCCAAGATAGCCCGACAGCCGATCCTCGAACATGCGCATGGTGGGGTTGCCGTAGCGCGCATAGATGAATTCATCGTCGCCCGCCTTGAGAAACCGCTGCTCGGCCGCCTCGGCGGTGTCATAGACGAAGCCCTGGGTCAGGAAGACCGCCTCGGACACCTCGTTCCACCGGCTGCGCCGTGTGCCGCCGTGAACCAATGCGGTGCGGGTTTTGCTGTCGCTCATCATCTCGTCCTTCCGGGCCGCTGTCGCCCGATTGAAAAAAGCCCCGACGCGGTCAAGCGAAAGGGGCTTTCGTCCGACCTCTTTAGCGGGATGTTTAACGTGGCCCGCAATCCGGTAACAAAGCGCCACGGCGTTCGCTTACACCCGCGCGCCCGCACCCGTCAAGACAGCCCGCGCCGGGCGCCCGCACAAGGGGCGGCGCGCGTCAATCATTGCGCCCCGCGCGGCGCAGCCTGTTGCCCCCCGCGCCCGCCTGCCCCAAGATGCCCCCGAGCAGCACAGGGACCATCATGGACGGATTTCTCTTCCAGGCGTCGATCTACCTTCTGGCGGCGGTCATCGCCGTGCCCATCGCGGCCCGGCTTGGGCTGGGGTCCGTGCTGGGATACCTTCTGGCCGGGGTCATCATCGGCCCGGTGCTGCACCTTGTTTCCGCCACCGAGGACCTTCTGCATTTCGCCGAATTCGGCGTGGTGATGATGCTGTTCATCATCGGGCTGGAACTGGAACCGCGCGCGCTTTGGGACATGCGCCACCGTCTTGTGGGGCTGGGGGGGTCGCAGATCGTGCTGACGACGCTGGCCATCATGGCGGCGGCGATGGTGCTTGGCCTGGCCTGGGGACCGGCGCTGGCCTGCGGGATGGTCTTTGCGCTGTCCTCGACCGCGATCGTGCTGCAGACGCTCAGCGAAAAGGGGCTGATGCAATCGGGGGGCGGGCGGTCGGCCTTTTCGGTGCTGCTGACGCAGGACATCGCGGTGATCCCGATGCTGATCGTGCTGCCCCTGCTGGCGGTGCCGGTCACCGCCTCGCTTGCGCCCGACGGTTCGATCCAGCGCCCCACCCCAGAGGTCGACGCGCATCACGCGCTCAGCCTGGTGGACGGGCTGCCCGGCTGGGGCGTGGCACTTGTCACGCTTGCGGCCATCGCGTCGATCATCCTTGCCGGCGTCTTTGGCGCAAGGCCCTTGTTCCGCCACATCAATTCGGCCCGCCTGCCCGAGATGTTCACCGCCGTGGCCTTGCTGATCGTCGCGGGCATTGCCTTCCTGATGGAACTGGTGGGGCTGTCGCCCGCGCTTGGCACCTTCCTTGCCGGGGTGGTGCTGGCGAACTCGGAATTCCGCCACCAGCTGGAATCGGACATCGAACCCTTCAAGGGGTTGCTGCTGGGGCTGTTCTTCATCACCGTGGGCGCCGGCGTCAGCTTCGAGGCATTCATGCGCGAGCCGCTGGTCATCGTCGGGCTGGCGCTGGGAATGATCTTTGTCAAGGGCGCCATCCTGCACCTGCTGAGCCATATCTTCCGGCTGCGCATCAGGGGGCGATGGCTGTTCACGCTGTCGCTGGCGCAGGCGGGGGAATTCGGCTTCGTGCTGATTTCCTTTGCGCTGCAGCTGAACATCTTCACCCAGGCCATGGGTCAGCGGCTGCTGCTGGTCGTCGCGCTTTCGATGCTGATCACGCCGCTTCTGTTCATCCTGTTCGACCTGCTTGCCCGGCGGATGACCGACACGCGCGAAACGCGGCCCGACGATCCCATCGAGGCGGACGGCACCATCATCATCGCGGGCATCGGGCGGTTCGGGCAGATCGTCAACCGGCTGGTCCAAAGCTCGGGCTACAAGACGGTGGTGATCGACCACGACATGCAGACCATCGAGCTGATGCGCCGTTTTGGCTTCCGGGGCTTTTTCGGCGACCCCACCCGCCCCGAACTGCTGCACGCCGCCGGGATCAAGGATGCCAAGGTGCTGGTGGCAGCGCTGGATGATCCCAAGGCCACGACCAAGCTGGTGCGCTTTGCGCGGCGCACACGCGAGGATCTGTTCATCGTGGCGCGCGCGCATGACCGCACCCATGTCTACGAACTGTACCAGGCGGGGGCGAACAAGATCGTGCGCGAGATGTTCGACAGTTCGCTGCGCGCCGGGCGCTACGTGCTGGAAGAAATCGGCATGACCGAATACGAGGCCGCCATCGCGCAGGAAACCTTTTACCACCACGACCGCGAAACCGTGGCCGAACTTGCCGCGCTGTGGGATCCCACCGTTCCGTCATCCGAGAACGAGGCCTACGTCAAGCGCGCGCGCGAGCTGGAAAAGGAACTGGAAACGGCGCTTTACACCGCCCTTGCGGAAAAGCGCAACGACGCGGCCTGACCCCGCCCCGCGCGCATGAAAAAAGCGGGCCCCGGCGGGACCCGCTTGTTTTCGCGATGACAGGGGCGTCAGGCGGCGCGCAGGCCCAGCACTTCGTCCACCTGGCGCGCGGCGGCGACTTCGTCCCCACCGGAAACGGCCGCGACTTCGCGGGTCAGCCGTTCCAGCGCGGCTTCGTAAAGCTGACGCTCGGAATAGGATTGCTCGCGCTGGTCGTCGGCGCGGTGCAGGTCGCGCACCACTTCGGCGATCGCGATCAGATCGCCCGAGTTGATCTTTTGCTCGTATTCCTGGGCGCGGCGCGACCACATGGCGCGCTTGACCTTGGCCTTGCCCTTGAGCGTTTTCATCGCCTGGCTGACCACGTCGGGGGTCGACAGCGAACGCATGCCGATCTCGGTCGCCTTGTGCGTGGGCACGCGCAGGGTCATCTTGTCCTTTTCAAAAGAGATCACAAAGAGTTCCAGCTTGATGCCGGCGATTTCCTGCTCTTCGATCGACATGATCTGGCCCACGCCATGCGCGGGATAGACGACATAGTCGTTGGGGCGGAATTCATTCTTCTTGGTCTTGGTCATACAACAGGGTCCTTAGCAGCCAAGCCGTATCGCAACAGAAAAGGGACCGATCAAAGACGACACGAACAGACGGTAATGCGCTATGCATCCCGTTCGCCTGTTCCCTAAGCGTCGTCGGATCAATCCCCCGAGCGCAGACATGCCCGGCATTTTGTGCGTGGCTTCGTCATGTGGGGCGATCCTACCACAAAAAAGGTGAATTTCCCACAATATTGCGGTTTGACGCGAAACCGTGATTAATCAGCGGGTTGAGAGGCCGGCCACCGGCACCCCCTTCGAGGGCGCCGATTGACTGGCGAATCAGCTTTCAGCCGCCCTCGCCCGGCGCCTCGGAGAAGTATTTCTCCATCTTGCCCGGCTCGCCGTCGCGTTCCTCGGCGTCGGGCATCGGGTCTTTTTTCGAGATGATGACGGGCCACATCTCGGAATACTTGCGGTTGAATTCCACCCATTTTTCCATGTCCGGCTCGGTGTCGGGCCGGATGGCATCGGCGGGGCATTCAGGTTCGCACACGCCGCAGTCGATGCATTCGTCGGGATGAATGACCAGCGTGTTTTCCCCCTCGTAGAAGCAATCCACGGGGCAAACCTCGACGCAGTCGGTGTATTTGCAGGCGATGCAGTTCTCGGTGACCACGTAAGTCATGGGCGTCCATCCGTCAGGGTGTCAGGCTGTTCCGCGTCAGTTAGACCAGCGGGCCAGATCATTCAAGCACATCCCGCTGCCGGTCCATCCGGCGCCGATCACGTTTCGTGGGGCGCCCGCCCGCTTCGGCGCGGGGTTCGCCCGGATCGGCCACGCGGGCGGCGGGCGGGTCTAGATCGTCGTAAAGCGCCTGCGCCTCGGGCGCGGGGCCGCGCCGTTCGCCAAGCGCAAGGATGCGGATCACCCGAACGTCGCGCCCCTGCCCGAAGGTCAGAACGTCGCCGGGACCCACCGCAAAGGCCGGCTTTGCGATGGGTTGTCCGTTCACGCGCACCCCTGCCCCGACGATCCGGGCGGCAAGGCCGCGCGTCTTGAAGAAACGCGCATGCCAAAGCCACTTGTCGATGCGCAGCTTTTGCGCGGGCGCCGCCATTCAGGGCTTTTTCTTCAGCCCCATCAGCGCAGCGGCGAAGGGGTTGTCGGGGTCGATCTTGTCCTCTTTGCGGGGACGCGATTCATAAGTCTTGGACTTGCCGCCGCCGCCCGGGCCGCCCTGCGGCTTGCCGCCCTTGCCCTTGCGCGGACCGCCCTTGCCCTGGCCGCCGCGGTCCTGCCGTTCGCCGCCCTGACCCTGAGGCTTGCCCTTGCCGCGCGCGCCCTGCTCGCGGCGATTGCCACCGCCGCTGCCGCCGCGATTGCGGTTGCCCCCCCAGGTGAAGGTATAGAACACCTCAAGCTCGGCGCCCGAAAGCGCCTCGTCGGGTGCGGTGCCCGGCAGGATTTCTTCCTCGGGGGTTTCGGCGATGTTGTCATCGTCCTGCACGCCCTCGGGGTCCTCGTTGATCGGCGCATAGCCTTCGTCGTCGATCGCTTCGGATCCGGCCACCAGATCGGCGGCAGGAGGCGTGTCGGCCGGGTCGGGAATGGCGCCGGGGGTGCTTTCCTCGATCTGGGCGGCGTCGAAAACGGGCAAGGCTTCGCCCGATTCGCCTTCGGGCGTGGCGCTTTCGGTCACAACCTCATCGGCGGCGCGCACCTTGCTGCGCTCGCCCTTTTCGGCCTTGTACCCCAGCCCGCCCATCAGGTCGGCGAACTGTTCCAGCGTCATGCCGGTGATCGACAGCATGTCGGGATTCGCCTCGAACCCGGCGCGGCTGTCCTGTCCGCGCAGAAGATCGGCCAGACGTTCCAGCATGTCGATGCGGATCGCGCGTTCCCCGGACGGGCGGTAACCCGCAAGGGTGTAGTGCTGCATCGGCACGTCGCGGATGTTGGGCACGGTCACCAGACCCGGAGGCGGCGCCTCGGGGAAATGATCCAGATCGTTGGCCAGCGACCACAGCACCAGACGCAGGCGCGTCGGCGCGGGCTTGAGCAGCAGCGGCATGAAGATCGTGTACTGCCCGAACCGGATGCCGTGCTTGCGCAGCGCGCCGCGGCTGTCCTGATCCAATTGCTTGACCTCATCCGCCACAAGACTGCGCGGCAGGATGCCCATCGCCTCGACCATGCGGAAGGCAAAACCGCGCGCAAGCCCGGTCAACGCCTCGTCATTGGCAAGGTTCTGCAGCGGTTCGAACAGCGCCGCGACCTTGCGGTCGATGAAATGCTGCAACCGGCGTTCGACCTTCTGGATCACGTCCGGCCCCGCCGTGTCATCCACGAAGGCAACGATGCGCGGCTTGAGCGGATCATCGCCCCGTGCCAGTTTTCCCACCGCCTGGTCGCCCCACATGAGGCCCCCCTGCTCGGTGAAATCGATCTCGGTATCCGGCGCGTTGTAGAACCTGTCCGCCCGCAGATGGAAGTGCGGCGCAAGCGCCTGCAACGACGCCTGTTTCAGCGTCTTGGCTTCCTGCCCCGTGGCGCCCTGGTCCTGACGGAACCTGAACCCTTCCAGCCGACCGACGAATTCGCCTTCGACGGTCACTTCACCCTTGTCGTTCACCTCGGCCAAGAGGGCCTCCTTCTGCTTCAACCGGCGAAGCAGCACTGATGTCCGCCGGTCAACAAATCTTTGCGTCAGCCGCTCGTGGAGCGCATCCGACAGTGCGTCTTCTACAGCGCGGGTCGCCTCGCGCCAATGCATTTCGTCATCGACCCACCCCTTGCGTTGGGCCACGTAGGTCCAGGTGCGGATATAGGCCAGCCGTTTGGACAGCGTGTCGATATCCCCGTCGGTGCGGTCGATCCGCTTGACCTGCCGGGCCAGGAAATCCCGAGGGATGCCGCCTCGCTCGTGCAGATGCTGAAAGATAACCTGCAACAGGCCCGCATGTTCCGCATGAGATATGCCGCGAAAATCGGGAATGCGGCAGACGTCCCACAAAAGGCGCACGCTGGCAGGGTCGGTCGCGCGCGCCTGCACCTCGGCTTCGGTGCCCAGCGACTTGAGCGTCTGCAGATCGTCCGCCTCGCGCGCCTTGACCAGCCAGTCGTCCTGGGGGGCGATTTCCAGCGAATGCACCAGCGCATCGACCGACCCGAAGCGCAGGTCGGGGTTGCGCCAGTTCAGCTTGCGGATCGGCGTGAAGCTGTGGCTGGTGATCGCTTCGACCCAGTCATCGGGGATCTGGCCGGCATCGCCGGTGGTGCCGAAGGTGCCCGGCTTCATGCCGCGCCCGGCGCGCCCGGCGATCTGCGCCAGCTCGTTGGGTTGCAGATCGCGCATCCGCCGCCCGTCGAACTTGCTGAGCGCCGAGAACGCCACATGGTCGATATCAAGGTTCAGCCCCATGCCGATGGCATCGGTGGCGACCAGGTAGTCGACCTCGCCGTTCTGATAAAGATCGACCTGCGCGTTGCGCGTGCGCGGGCTAAGCGCGCCCATCACCACCGCCGCGCCGCCCTTGGTGCGGCGGATCAGCTCGGCGATGGCATAGACGTTGTCGACCGAAAACCCGACGATGGCGGACCGCGCCGGCATGCGGCTGATCTTTTTCGACCCCAGGTAGCCCAGCTGGCTCATGCGTTCGCGGCGGATGAATTCCACGCCGCGCACAAGCTGCGATATGGGGCCGCGCATGGTGTCGGCGCCCATGAACAGCGTCTCGTGCAGCCCGCGCATGCGCAGCAGGCGGTCGGTGAACACGTGCCCCCGTTCGGGGTCGGCGCACAGCTGGATCTCGTCGATGCCCACGAAATCCACGCCCATGCCTTCGGGCATCGCTTCGACCGTGCAGACCCAGTAGGCGGCGCGCGGCGGCACGATGCGTTCCTCGCCGGTGACAAGCGCCACCACCGAGGGGCCGCGCGCCGCGACGATCTTGTCGTATACCTCGCGCGCAAGCAGACGCAGCGGCAGGCCGATCATGCCTGTCCGATGGCCGAGCATCCGTTCGATCGCGTAATGGGTCTTGCCTGTGTTGGTCGGGCCGAGAACGGCCGCGATCCGTGCGCGCTGGGGCATGAGAGGCCCTGATCCTTCTGCCGTGTCCTGTTCGCCGTGTGGTGCCGGTGCGGACCGGGCTTAGATCTCGATTCCCTGGACGCGGCCGGCAAGCCGTTCCAGCGCCTCGGTGACCGCTTCGTCAAAGGGCCTCAGCTCCAGTACCCGGGCATAGGCCTCGTAGGCAAGCGAGTCGTTCCCAAGCTGTTCGTGGATCGCCGCCACCCCCCGCAGCGCCCCGAAATGCGCCCCGTTCAGCGCCAGCGTGCGTTCCAGCGCATCCATCGCCGGGCCGAACATCTCGGCCTGGTAATAGGCCAGCGCCAGCGAATACCACCCTTCGGCAAAGCCCGGGGCGTAATCGGTCAGCGCGGTCAGATGTTCGATGGCCGGCCCGGTCTGCGACAGTTCCAGCGCATCGCGCCCCCGCTTGAGCAGAAGGTCCATCACCGCCGAGCCGCTTTTCGACCATTCCAGTTCCAGCTCTCGCTCGATCCGGTCGGCCTGCGCGGGCGAACCGGCGGCGCCCAGCTCTTCCAGCAGCTCGCCCGTCCGGCCCTGGGCGGACGCGCCGCCGGGCAGGGAAAACAGGGCGAAGGCGAAACCTGCCGCCACGATAGATTTGCTTATGGGTCGACGCATGCTCATACCTTTCGAATGTAACCTGTGGGCGCCGAATTGCCAGCACAGGATTTCGTGAAGAAAGGACGGCACATGAGCAAAGTGGTAACCGGGGCGGTGGACGCGCTGAACGCAAGGCTGGACGGATCGGGATTCGACGGCATCGCGAAATTCGTCATCGCGGACGAGGGCAGCATCATCATCTATCAGGAGGGTGCCCGCGCGGGCGAGGACGAGGCCGACGTGACCCTCACCGCCGACACCGAAACCTTCGAGCAGATCATCGAGGGCGATCTTAACCCGACATCGGCCTTCATGTCGGGGCGGCTGAAGATCGACGGCGACATGGGCGCGGCGATGCGGCTGGGCAGCGTGCTGTCCTGACATGATGCAGGACGCGCCCTTTCACGCCGACCTGGCCGAAGGCCCCGAGGGCGCGCGCGCCTGCTGGCTGCGAACCCGCGACGGGCTGCGCATCCGCGTGGCGCATTTTCCCGGGCCCCGGGACGGCGCGGGCACGGTCCTGCTGTTTCCCGGCCGCACGGAATACGCCGAAAAATACGGCCGCGTGGCGCGGGATTTCGCGGCGCGGGGCTATCACACGCTGGCCATCGACTGGCGCGGACAGGGGCTGGCGGACCGGGTTCATGCCGATCCGCGCGCGGGGCATGTGGCGCTGTTTCACGACTACCAGCTGGACGTGGACGCCATGATGGGCGCGGCGCAGGGCATGGGTCTGCCGCGCCCTTTTTACCTGCTGGCCCATTCCATGGGCGGGGCGATCGCGCTGCGCGCGCTGGTGCAGGGGCTTGACGTGCAGGCGGCGGCCTTTACCGGACCCATGTGGGGCATCCGCATGGCGGCGCCGCTGCGTTCTGTCGCCTGGGCGCTTGGCTGGGGCAGCGCGCGCATCGGCATGGGGCATCGCTACGCCCCGACCACCGGCCCGGCCAGCTATGTGGCCAGCGCCCCTTTCGCGGGCAACCTGCTGACCACCGACGCCGATGGCTGGGATTACATGCGCCGGCAGGTGGCCCGGATCCCGCAGCTGCAACTGGGCGGGCCGTCGATGCGCTGGCTGCACCAGGCGCTGAGCGAATGCCGCGCGCTGGCCCGCCTGCCCGCGCCGGACGTCCCCGCCATCACCTTCGTCGGCGAAAACGAACGCATCGTCGACGTGCCCCGCATCATGCAACGCATGGCCGCATGGCCCCAAGGGCGGCTGGAAATCGTCAAGAACGGCGAACACGAGGTGCTGATGGAATCCGCCCCCGCCCGGCGCCGCATCATCGACCAGATGGCCGACACCTTCGCCGCCGCAGGCACGGCGCAACCGGCGCGGCCCCTGCCCGCCTGAGCCGCGCTTCGCTCTGGCCGGGGCGGGCGCGCGGCCTAGATCCGGCCCATGAACACGCCGGTCCTGACCTTCACCGACAAAGGCATCTATTGCCCCGCGGGCGATTTCCACATCGACCCCTGGCGCCCGGTTTCCCGCGCGCTCATCACCCACGGTCACGCGGACCATTCGCGCTGGGGCCATGACAGCTACCTGTCCACCGACGCCGCCGCCCCGGTGATCCGCCACCGGCTGGGCGACATCCGCATCGACACGCTGCGCTATGGCGAGACGCGCCGCATCGGCGCCGCCACCGTCAGCTTTCACCCCGCCGGGCATATTCCCGGCTCGGCCCAGATCCGGGTCGAGGTGGGGGGCGAGGTCTGGGTCGCCTCGGGCGATTACAAGGTGTCGCCTGACGGGCTGTGCGAGCCGTTCGAACCGGTGCGCTGCCACGCCTTCATCACCGAATGCACCTTTGGCCTGCCGGTGTTCACCTGGGCGCCGCAGGCGCAGGTTGCCGCCGACATCAACGCCTGGTGGGCCGCCTGCGCCGCCGAAGGCCGCCCCTGCCTGCTGGGCGCCTATTCGCTGGGAAAGGCACAGCGCCTTCTGGCCCTGCTGGACCCGGCCATCGGGCCGATCCTGACCCATGGCGCCGTGGAAAACACCAATGAAGTGCTGCGCGCGCAGGGCTACGCGCTGCCGGGCACGCTGCGCGTCACGCCGGACCTTGAAACCAGGCTTCACCCCGGGGCGATGGTGATCGCGCCGCCTTCGGCGCTGGGGTCCACCTGGGCGCGCCGGTTCAAGGGCGCGCAGGTGGGCATGGCGTCGGGCTGGATGCGGCTGCGCGGCGTGCGCCGTCGCCGGGGCGCCGACCGGGGCTTTGTGCTGTCGGACCATGCCGATTGGGATGAACTGCACCAGGCGATCCGCGAAACCGGCGCGGAAAAGATATTTGCAACACACGGTTACACGGACATCTTCGCGCGATGGCTGAACACCCGGGGCTATGACGCCCAGGTCGTGCCCACCGAATTCGGCGGCGACGAGGACGCGGCGGAGGATGCCGCGTGAAAGCCTTTGCCGCGCTCTTTTCCGCCATCGACCAAAGCACCAGAACCACGGTGAAGACCGCCGCCCTGGCCGACTATTTCCGCACCGCCCCCGATGACGACAGGCTGTGGACGGTGGCGCTTTTCTCGGGGCGCCGGCCCCGGCGCGCGGTGACCACCACGCAGCTGCGCGAATGGGCGGCCGAGCGCGCGGGCCTGCCGCTTTGGCTGCTCGAGGAAAGCTATCCCATCGTGGGCGATCTGGCCGAAACCATCGCGCTGATCCTGCCGCCGAACACCGAAAGCTCGGATCGCAGTCTCAGCGACTGGCTGAACGATCTGCAAGGCTATCCCGCGCTGGACATCGACAGCCGCAAGGCCCGCATCTTGGATGCCTGGGACCGGCTGGATGCGACCGAACGGTTCCTGTTCAACAAGCTCATCACCGGGGGCTTTCGCGTCGGGGTCAGCACCCGGCTGATGACCCGCGCCCTGGCGCAGGCCACCGGGCAGGACGAAGCCGCGATGGCGCTGCGGCTGATGGGCGACTGGACCCCGCAGACCACCACGTGGCAGCGCCTTGTCGCCGCCCCCGATGCCGAAGAGGACGACAGCCGCCCC
>CAXICP010000018.1:0-16647 GCA_964022595.1 uncultured Salipiger sp. | reverse complement strand
GAATGTCGGACACATCGGCAGGCGCGGGCAGGGCGCCCGAACGCTGCATGATGTCGGGGCGGTTGACCCCGGCGGCGGCGGTGCGGATCAGCACTTCGCCCGGGCCGGGGGCCGGGACGGGGCGCTGCACCAGATCCAGCACGTCGGGGCCGCCGGTGCCCCGGGCGATGATCGCGGTCAGGGTCTGTTCGGGGTCGGTCATGCGGTGGCCTTTGTGGTTTGCTTGGCATAGATCGCGGGGCCGCTGGCCGGCAGCGCGATGGCGACGGCGGTGCCCGGGGGCAGGGCCTGACGGGACGGCACGCGCAGCATCACGCGCCGGTCGGCGCCCCCGGCGCTGGGGCAATCAAGATGCAGCTCGGCATAGCTGCCCTGGTAGACCGACAGCGCCACGCTGGCGGGAATGGCGCCCGGGGCGCCGGCCTGGGCCAGGGTGCAATGTTCGGGCCGCACGAACAGCGTTACCGGGCCGGGCGCGGGCAGCGCGTCCTGGTAGGTGTCAAGCATCACCGGCGTGCCGCCCACGGTCAGCGACGCGCGCGCGCCGTCGACCCCCACAAGCCGGGCATCGAACAGGTTGGCATCGCCCACGAAGGTGGACACGAATTCGTTCTGCGGCTGGTCGTAGATTTCGGTGGGGCTGCCGATCTGCCGGATGCGCCCGCGCGACATCACCGCGATGCGGTCGGACATGCTAAGCGCCTCGCCCTGATCGTGGGTCACGAAGACCGTGGTGAGGCCAAGCCGGCTTTGGATCTCTTTCAGCTCGACCTGCATGGCGGTGCGCAGGTTGCGGTCAAGCGCGGAAAACGGCTCGTCCAGCAGCAGCACGCGCGGGCGGATCACCAGGGCGCGGGCCAGCGCGACGCGCTGCTGCTGCCCCCCCGAAAGCTGGCGCGGGCGGCGGTCGGCGAAATCTTCCAGCTTTACCAGCGCCAGCGCCTCGCGCACCCGCTGTTCGGCTTCGGCCTTGGGCACCTTGCGGGTGCGCAGCCCGTAGGCCACGTTCTGCGCCACGTTCATATGCGGGAAAAGCGCGTAATTCTGGAACACGATGCCGATCTCGCGCTGGTGCGGCGGCACCTGCGTGACAAGATCGCGGTTGATGAACAGCTCGCCCCGGTCGGCTTCCAGAAAGCCCGCGATCAGGTTCAGCAGCGTGGTCTTGCCGCAGCCCGAAGGGCCCAGCAGTGTCAGGAATTCGCCGCGCCGGATCTTCAGCCACACGGGTTCCAGCGCGACCGCGCCGGAAAAGGATTTCGAAACCCCGTCGATCTGGACGGCGGGATGGTCGCGGGCAGCGGGCTCAGTCGACATTGAGAACCTTTTCAAGGCGGAAGAACTTGTGGACGATCAAGAGCATTGCAGCGACGACCAGCACATAGATCACCGAAACGGCGGCAAGTGTGGGGTCGGCATACTCGCGGACATAGTTGTACATGGCGACCGGCAGCGTCTGGGTGCGCTGGTTGACCACGAAAAGCGAGGCGGTGAATTCGTTGAACGACAGGATCGCCGCGAACAGCCCGCCCGATATCAGCCCCGGCGTCAGCAGCGGCAGCGTGATGGTCACCAGCACATGACCCGGCCCCGCGCCAAGGCTTTCGGCGGCCTGCTCGTAGCGGCGTTCGAAGTTCTGCAGCGACACGTAGACCGAGCGCACGACAAAGGGCATGACGATGATCACATGCACCGTCACCACCAGCCACATGGACCGCGGCAGCGATGCGGCGGCGGACAGGATCAGCAGGCCCAGGCCGATGGTAAAGTTGGGGATCACCAGCGGCGACATCAGGATACCGTTCAGCACCCCCTTGAGCGAGAATTCGTAGCGGTTCAGCACATAGGCAAAGCCCGCGCCGGCGATCAGCGCGATGACCGCGCCAAACGCCGCGATCTTCAGCGAATTCACCAGGCCCTCGGCGAAATCCCGGTATTCGAACACGTTGGCGTACCAGCGCAAAGACCAGCTTTTGGGCGGGAAATTCAGGATGGCGCTGTCGTTGAACGATGCGATGGCGACAACGCAGAAGGGCAGCAGCACGAAGCCAAGGATCACGGCAAGCAGGATGCGGCCGGACCAGTCAAGCAGGTGATCAAGGGGGGTTTTTCTCATGGTCAGTGCGCTCCGATCCGTTCAAGCTTGCGGATGCCGGTGTTGAACAGGGCCAGCACCGCGATGGTGAAAAGCAGGCCCAGAAGCGACAGCGACGCCGCCAGCGGAAAGTTGAACGAGGCAAATCCGACCTGGTAGACCAGCGTCGAAATCGTCTGCACCTGGCCCCCGCCGATCATCTGCGGCGTCGCAAAGGCCGAAAAGGTCCAGGCAAACGCGGTCGATGTGGCGGCGACGATCCCGGGGATCGAAAGCGGCAGCGTCACGGTCAGGAAAACCCGGATGCGCCCCGCGCCAAGCGATGTGGCCGCGCGTTCCAGGTTGCGGTCGATATGCGACAGCGCGGCGGCAAGCATCACCACCACGATCGGCAGCGTGAAATGCACCAGCGCGATCACCACGCCCATTTTGGTGAACATGAACGAAATCGGCCGGTCGATCAGCCCCAGCTGCATCAGCGTGGCGTTCACGAAGCCCCGGTTGCCAAGCACGATCATCCACGAATAGGTCCGCACGATTTCCCCAAGGAAAAGCGGCGTAAGCGAAATCAGCAGGATGGCGCTGCGCAGGCTGGCGCTTTTCGCGCGGATCATGGCGTAGGCCAGCGGGTAGCCGATCAGCAGCGTGAACAGGGCGGTCCACACGCACAGCATCACCGTGTTCACGAAGGCCTGCCCATAGACCAGCTTCCACAGCGTGGTGAAGTTGTCCAGCGTGAAGCCGCCCGGTTCAAGCGAGCCGGGCACATGGGCGCGCAGGCTGTATTGCACGATGGCAAGGAACGAGGCCGCGATCCCGAAGGCGATCAGGACCGACGGGGCTGCGAACCAGCCAAGGAAAGGGCGCTTCGACATCTGGGTCGTGTGCTCCTGTAGATGTGTATCCCGGCAGCGTTGCGGCTGCCGGGACGGGTCGGATCGGTGACGTGACGTGGCCCGCGCCGGGCCGCGTCGGCGCCCGGATCAGTTGCCTGCGATCATGTTCTCGGAAAACCACTGGCGCCATTCGGCGGTCTTTTCGGCCCGCAGCTCGTGCGGGATGATCAGCGTCTGGGTTTCCCACTGTTCGGGGGTGGTGAAGATGCCCGGCAGCGCGGCCAGCTCTTCGGGAAGCTCGACGTTGGACACCACCGGGCTGCCCTTCTTGATGTCGGCGATCTGCGCCTGCACTTCGGGGTCAAGGGCGGCGTTGATGAACTGGTAGGCCAGGTCTTGCTTGTCGGTGCCGGCGGTGATGCCCATGGTATCGACGCCCAGCACGGCGCCCTCTTCCGGGATCGCCAGCTGCACGTCCAGGCCCTGCGACTGCATGTGATAGGCGTTCATCGACAGCAGGATCTGCACCGGGGTTTCGCCGGTCGACAGCAGCTGCTGCGAATTGGCATCGTTGGTGTAGAACGCCTTGAAGTTCGGCTTGAGCGCCAGAAGCTTGTCGCTGGCATCCTGCCAGTTTTCGATGTCGACGCCTTCAAGCTTGGCGGCGACGGAAATGATGTGCGACGGGTCGAAATCCGGCGCGGCGATCATGCCTTCCAGCTCGGGCGACCACAGGTCTTGCCAGCTGTCGAAGGTGACGCCTTCGGGCAGCATCTCGGGCAGGTAACCGATGGTGTAGACATAGGCCCAGGCCCCGATATGGGACGGGCTGATCTTGGCCTGCTCGACCAGGTTGCCGGCGTTCGGGATGCGCGACATGTCCAGTTCTTCGAACAGGCCGTCATTGTGGTAAAGCCAGCCGATATGCGAGGTGGTGAAGGTCACGTCGCTTTCCGGGGCGTCCTTGTTCAGCATGGCCTGGTTCAGCCGGTCGATGGTGCCGCCGGTGATGAATTCGACCTCGACACCGGTTTCCTCGGTGAATTTCCTGGCGATGGTCTGGTCGATCAGGTCGCGGAAACTGCCGCCCCAGCTGCTGACGACAAGCGTTTCGGCAAAGGCGGCAGGAGCAAGCAGGCTCAGTGCCGCGGCGGACAGAAGAAGACGTTTCATGATGATTTCCCTGTTGGTTGCGATTTTTGGTTGGCGTGGCCTTCACTGCACACCGGGTCATTGACCGGACCAGGCTGATCCGGCGGGTCTTCCGGCCCGCACGCATGGCGGGCAGGAAATTCGGCTGGTTCTTGGCTGCCACGGGGCGTGTCGTGGTCTGTCGGAGCGCTTCTCCTGGTGGGCTCGTGTCTTGGGCAAGGCTGCCCGAAGACGCCGCAAGGCAATAATTGCGAATTTCTACCTGCTGGTTAGGCTTCACCACATGAACATCGCAAATGTATGTTTTTGCGGGTTAAATTGCGGCTGCACCCGGGGGGTTGCAAAGCGCGGAATCCGGCCTTTTCGATCTGCCTAATATCCGCGCGATCGCGAGACGGTGTTGACCAATTCCGCGCCGGTTTGCACGGCCCGGATATTGGCAGCGATTTGCGGCGCGGCGCTTTTCGGCAATGCGACCGACGCCAGATGCGGCGTGATCAGCACACCCGGAAGCGTCCAGAGCGGGTGATCGGGCGCCAGCGGTTCATGGGCAAAGACATCAAGCGTCGCCCCCGAAAGCTGCCCAGAACGCAGCGCGTCCACAAGCGCGGCCTCGTCGACCACCTCGCCGCGCGACAGGTTCACGAAGGCGGCGCCCGGCTTCATCGCGGCAAAGACGGCGGCATCGATCAGAGACCGGGTGCCGGGCGTGAGCGGCAGCATGCACACCACGATGTCGGCGCGCGACAGCAGGCCGGGCAGCGCGTCGTCGCCGCAATGCACGGTGACGCCGGGCAGATCCCTGGGCCGGGTGGCCCAGCCGTGGGTGTCGAAATTCTGCCGTGCGACTTCGGTGGCGACCAGCGCGCCCAGTTCTCCCAGCCCCAGCACCGCGACCGAAATCTCGCTGGCGGCCCTGGGGTGGCGATAGGCCCATTCGCGGCGCGCCTGCGCGGCTTCGAAATGCGGGATTTCGCGTGCATGGCGCAGCACCGCGAAAAGCGCGAAGCTGGCCATCATCCTGCCCATGTCCGGGTCTGAAAGCCGGGTGATCGGCACGTCCGGCAGATCGTTCCGCGCCACCAGCCGGTCGACCCCGGCGCCAAGGTTGATGACCAGTTCAAGGTTCGGGAAGCGCGCGAAGAAACCCTCGGGCGGCATCCAGACCAGCGCAAAGCGCACCGCCCCGGGGTCGGTGACGGCATCGGCGTTCTCGATGCGCACGTCGTTGCCAAGCAGGGGCGCAAGCGCGTCGCGCCATGCCTCGAACGGGTCGGGCCCGCTGTAAAAGACCAGCGTATCGGTCATGCCTGCCCCTCGGATATCAGATCGTTCATCGCGCCAAGCCCGAGCAGGTAGCCGCGCACACCCAAGCCCGCGATAACCCCCGTGGCCGCCTTCGAGACGAACGAATGGTGGCGGAAGGGCTCGCGCTTCCAGATGTTGCTCATGTGGCATTCGATGATCGGCCCGTCAAAGGCCAGCAGCGCATCAAGGATGGCGACCGAGGTATAGGTGAGGCCAGCGGCGTTGATCAGCAGGCCATCGCAGCTTTGCCGCGCTTCCTGGATCCAGTCGATCAGCACGCCCTCGTGGTTGGACTGGCGAAACTGTAGCGCAAAGCCAAGCTCGTCGGCGCGGGCCATGCAGGCGGTTTCGATCTGCGCGAAACTGTCGGTGCCGTAGCTGCCGGACGGGTCAAGCCCGTAAAGATTGGCATTGGGGCCGTTCAGAAACATGACGGTTTTCATGGGCGTGTCCTTCGGTCTGGGGGTGCGGGGCAGGGAACGCGCACCGCGCAGGGCCGCCCGAACACCGGGCGGCGCGTGGCTTAGCTGCGTTTGTAGGCGTCGTAGTTGCGCTGCACGCCGATATGCGTGGCAAGGTACTTGGCGTCGTACCAGCAGCCATAGATGAACGACGAGGCGCGGTTGGTCAGCTCGGGCAGACCCAGGAAATAGATGCCGTTCTGCGCCGAGATGCCGCGCTTGTGGAAGGGCGTGCCGTCCTCGTGGAAGGCATCCACATCCAGCCAGCTGAAATCGAACTTGAAGCCGGTGGCCCAGATGATCGTGCCGACCTTTTCCCGGGCAAGATCGACCTCAAGCACGGGGTCGGTGACGCAGGCGGGGTCGGGTTCGATGGCCCAGGCTTCGTGTTCCTCGGGAAGATCGATGCCGTTGCGTTCGACATAATCGTCGGCTTCGCGCAGCACGTCCAGGTAGGCGCGGTCGCCTTCCAGCATGTTGGCATGCAAATCGTCGGCCACCTTGATGACGCCGCCCTCATAGGATTTCGTCATGCCCAGAACGGTGATGCCCATGTTGCCCAGGCGCCGGAAATCGACCGTGCGCCCGCCGTCATAGCCGGACACGGCAAAGGCCACGTGTTTCTTCTTGGGGGTGGTCTTGATCTCGTCCCACTTGCCCAGAACGCCAAGCCACCAGACGTAATCGCGGCCGCGATAGCGGCGCGGAGGGCGGTAGTGTTCGCCGATCGACAGAAACACCTCGCGGCCCGCGCGGCGCAGCTCTTCGGCGATCTGGCAGCCCGACGCGCCGCCGCCCACCACCATCACCGCGCCCTCGGGCAGGCTTTGGGGGTTCTTGTAGGCCGACGAATGAATCTGCGTCACGCCGGCATCCTCGGGCACGATCCGCGGAAAGCTGGGAACCTGGAACGGGCCGGTCGCCGCGACCACGCGCTGCGCCTCGATCTCGCCTTGCGAGGTGGACACGATGAACCCCGGAAGGCCGTCGATCTTGCGCACCCTGGTGACTTCGACACCGGTGCGCACCGGGGCGTTGAACCGCTTGGCGTAGTCTTCAAAATAGCGGGCCATGCGTTCCTTGGGCGGGAAGGTCTCGGGGTCGACATCGTCGAATTCAAGGTTCGGAAAGCGGTCGTGCCAGGCCGGCCCGTTGGCGACAAGCGAGTCCCAGCGCTGCGAGCGCCAGCGTTCGGCAATCCGGTCGCGTTCAAGCACGATATGGGGAATCCCCATTTCCATGAGATGCTCGCTCATCGCGATTCCGGACTGACCCGCCCCGACAATCACCGTGTCGGTTTTCTCGACTGTCATAGTTTATTCCCAACTTGTTCGTCTTGTTCGCACCGGCCGGACTGGCTGACGCCCGGCAAATTTCAGGATCGCGGGCCGGCGACTGCTGCTGGCGAAAATGGCGGCGCGGCCCGCCGGAAGGAAAGAAGATATTTCCTTGGTTGCTCTTAGGATGGGCCGAGCCTGCATCTGCGCATCGTCGAAAGGCGCCGGCGGCGTTGCATCAGGCTATTGTTTTCAAATGCTTTTACAGCCCGCCCCGCGCATGGCATGGCTGCCGCGCCGCACGGTCCGGCGCCGCAGCGCCGGGCGGGCCGACAGGGCGGCACCACAGGTGATCAAAATTTAGACGCCGGTCACACGCGGCATTCTGCGGCGCAATGGCCGCGCGTTTCCCGGGGGCGGAAAAGGGCGAATCCCGGCCCGGACTCCACGCGTTATTTCCGGCGTATCTCGGCAATGGAACGGCGCCCGGTCTGCGCCATCGCCGATTCCAGCTCCCGGCCGAGCATTTCAAAAAGCGCCCCCGGCCCCTTGGCCCCCAGGGCGGCGACGGCATAGACAAATGGCCGCCCCAGAAAGACGAAATCCGCCCCCGCCTCAAGCGCCTTGAGGATGTCTTCGCCGGTGCGCGCGCCGCCGTCCAGCGCCAGCGGATAATCCGCCGGCAGCGCCGCGCGTATCTTGCGCAGCGCCTCAAGCGGGGCCGGCGCCCCGTCCAGCTGGCGCCCGCCGTGGCTGGAAACCTGCACGGCATCGGCGCCGGCATCGCGCGCCCGCGCGGCGTCTTCGGGGTGCAGCACGCCCTTCAGGATCAGCGTGCCGCCCCACCGCTTGCGGATATGCGCGAAGACATCCCAATCAAGCCGCCCCGAACTTTGCCGGGCCATCAGCTGACCAAGGGTTTCGGCCCCGGCCCCGGGGCGGGCGTAATTGGCAAGATTGACAAGCGAGGGCACGCCATGGCGCGCGGTGGCAAGGCTCCAGCGCGGGTGCCGCAGCAGATCGACCAGAAGCCGGGGGGTGTAGTTCAGGGGCAGCCCGAAGCGGTTGCGCAGATCGCGCAACCGCCGGCCCGGGCGCGGAACATCTGCGGTGACGACAAGCGTCTCGTAACCCGCCGCCCCGGCCCGCGCGATCAGATCGTCGGTGATCGCTTCCGAGGCGCCGACGTAAAGCTGGAACATCGCGCTTTGGGGCGCGGCCCTGCGCATGGCTTCAAGCGTGGCGGTGGCCGGCGTCGCGGTCACAAAAAGGGGCGCCAGCGGCATTGGCCGCCCGGGCAAAGGCGGTATCCGCGCCGGGCCATGCCAGCCCCGGCAGGCCGATCGGCGCGATCCCAAAGGGCAGCGACCAGTCGCGCCCCAGGAACCTGTGGGACAACAAGGCGGGGGCCGCGGAATTGACCAGCACGCGCGGCGTCAGGCAGGTATCGCGAAAGGCGCGGCTGCTGCGCGCCAGCCCGTCTTCTGCGCCGGCCCCGCCATCAAGATAGTCAAAGGCGAACCGCGGCAGCCGTCGGCGCGCAGCTTCGCGAAGATCATCCACACAGATCGGTTCGATCCGCATCACCGGGCTTTGCCGGCATTCGGCGCGCTGACACGATTGGCGCAAGGCATCTGTCGAAACTCCGGGTTTGATAAGGGTAAAGGGTGCCCGAAGTCGGATAAGCCCGCAATTTGGAAAAACCTTATCGGCTCCAAGCCTTTGCGCAGGTTTCGCTGCTTGCTTTCATGCTGCAATGTTTCCGCCGGTGACCCGGGCATCCTTGGCTGGGTCCAGATGGCGGAGAAGGCGGATTATGTACCGCACCGCCCGGCCGGTTCGACCTGGGCAATATCAGCGGCATTGCGGCGGTTCACTGCTGCGTCTCTGTCTCTGTCAATTTGCCCCGGGCCACAACGCTCCACAGGAACAGGTCAAGCGATCTGGAAATCTCGGACGGGGTGAAGTTGTCGCTGAAGCTGCGGACCAGCACGGAATCGGACCCCTGGTGGATTTCGATCGACAGTTGGCGCAGGAAGGCCAGCGCAAGCCTGTCGCCGGCGTCGAATGCGTCCGAGACATGCACGAAGATCGCGTATCGTTCTTCGGAAAACACCTCTTCTTCGGGCTGTGCCTGACAGCCCGGGTGCAGCGCCTTGTAGGTCGTCAGGGAAAGAGAGATTATTTCCAGATCGCCGGCTGAATAGTAGATTTCGCCGCTGCACAAGGCTTTGGCCAGGCTTTCGTAATCGGGATAGCTTCGCACCACCACGGCGCTGGCCGGGTCGGTCTGGTCCAGTTCGGCCGCCGCGTAGGGCGCAAGCTTGCCGACATCGCCCGGATAGCTTGCCACGGCGCCCGGGCAGCGGGTCAGGCTTTGCCGCTCGTCGTCGGTCAGCACCACCTTGTCCGGGTCCGGATGCGCCTGCACGATGGGCGAAAACGTTTCGCCGAACCCGAAATTCGCGGCCATGTTCGAGATTGCGAACCCCGCGGTCGTGCCCTTGACGATGCCCACCACCGGGCCGATGCAGGGCCAGTGACCGGCCCATTCATCGCGGGTGACAACTGCGCGCCCGACCCCGGAAAGGTAGACCGGCGGCGACACGATCACCCCTGCGTGGGACAGGCGTTCCGGGGTGATCGTCGCCGGATCGCAAAGGATGTCGATCCTGCCGGTCTTCAGTTCGTCGAACCGGCCCTGCGCCGAAACCTCGCGCCACTCGACAGAGAATTGACGGTCTTTCGACATCCTGGCCAGCACCGAGGCGCAGATGTTCGCCATGTAGCCGGTATAGACCTCGCCGCTGCCGGTCGGCGGGGAATCCTCGGTCGACCGTTTTTTGCTTTGGGGCATGGCCAGGTAGGAAAAAGGCGGTGCATCCGCGCGCACACCGATGACCAGATCGGCCGCGACCGCCGGCGGCGCGCCGACGCTCCAGGCCGCCAGCATGATGGCCAGGGATCGGGCGAGGCCGGCAAACGGGATCATGGCGCACCTCACGGCTGATTGCCGCCGAAGGAAACGCCCACGAACGAAAAAAACCGTTTCATGGACGCCGTTTCCGCGACCTCGGCAGCGGTGGAATAGAGAATGAGAAAGATCGAATAGGGCAGCGTGACCATGATCGCCACGGCGCCGGTATCAAGCCCGGCAGGGGGCGCAACGCTGAAAAGGCTCTGGGCCAGGGTCGCGACCATCCACAGAAAAGCGGAAACCACCAGCGCCACGCCCAGCGTTGCGGACCAATGCATCCGTTCGTGATGATCGGATACGAACAACAGCCCAAAGGCCGTCACGTAGGACAGGAACAGGATGCGCGGCAGCTGCTGAATTTCCCCCTTCAGGAATTCCAGCGCCGTCTTGATCATCGCCTCGCCGTCGCCTTCGGAAGCGTACCGCATGACGCCGTCCGCGCCAAGGCAGGTCACGGTGGCATAAAGCACGGTCGCGAAGACGGCAGGCCAGAAGGCAAGCTTGGCGTAATTCCAGAACGGGATCTGCATGCCCAGATCGTTGGGCCAGCTTCCCTGGTCGATTTTCAGATGACGCAGCAGGATGGTCAGAAAGGCCAGCAGGATCAGCGACAGGATCAGGGGAACAAGCAGCGACGCGGTGAAGGCGCCCGTCGCGTCGACCTCGGTGGAAGTGCTGACGACCAGCGCGTATTTCTCGACCACAAGATAGCTGAACACCGCGCCGAACACGCTGGCCAACGTGATGTCGTTCAGGGGCTGCGCGGTTCCCTCGATGGTGACCTTTTCGATGATCAGGGCCGCGGGCGTGCCCTGCAGCGCCCCGGGGATCCGGCGTGAGCGGATCGCGTAAAGGGCAAACAGGCACTGCATGGAATCCGCAAGTTTCAGGGTTTCCTCTTGCAGGGCCTGAAGCGGTTCCGCCTCGACCGGCAAATCCCTGATCTTGCCCAAAAGCTGGTTGTACCGCGCCCGCAGATCGCCGATCCGCGCCAGGGGGGTTTCGTCCTGAAACAATTGACGGAAGACCATGCTTTGCGGGCCGATGACCGGCGTTTGCAGCAAGTCGATACAGCGAAGCGAACTTTCGATGTTTTTCACCGTGCTTTGCAGAATGGGGTCCGCCGGATGCTCTTGCAACCGTTGGCGAAAGAACTGCAGCAATACCAGATCCGCGCCATCACCGAATTGCTGGTAATTCAGGTCTTCAAGGCTTTGAAGGACGCGAAAGATGTTGCGCGGAACGCCCGCAAAGAAATAGGCGATCGCGCGCGCCTTTCGTTCCATAAACTGAAAGGTCGGAGAGGTCGCGCCAAGCGTGATCGCGACGGCAAGCCAGAATGGAAGGTTGCCGGGATCGGAAAGCGCCTTCACCGATTCGTCCGGATTGACGAGGGATTGTGCAGAAATGTCGGCCCCGCCCTTCGCCGCGCTCTCGCCGCCCCCGATGAATGTCTCGGCCATCTCGGGCGACAGAAGCATGGCGACGTAGACGCCCAGAAAGAACAGGATATAGATCGCAAGGCCGCGCCGGTTTTCGCTTTTGGTCGTAAGCGCGGTCATGCGCACGTTTTCAAGTTCCTTGCGCGAGGTCTGATTGTTCGACTTCAGATTATCAACGGCGTCCGAATTCGTATATTCCTTGTAGGCTTCGAACAGCAGAACGAGACCTCCAAGGACAATGGCCGAGAGCGAGTATATTTCCATTTGCCCGGTTCTCCGAAAGCGTCGCGGTGCAGGGGCGGTATCGCAGGTTCAGCGGTACCGTTTCACCAGGGGCATTTCTGGAATTTCGGATTGCAGGACGTATTGGCAGAGGCAAGCGGCGCGCTCACAATTGTCGTGGCGGCCGAGATGAATAGCAGGAATACAAGGTAACGCATTGGTCAAACCACCTGATAAGGTTACGAAATGCCGGTTCTAATCAAAAAAGGGTATCGAAGTTATATTGATTTTTACCATTCAGGGGCGATTCGCACAACTTTTCAGAGAAATTCATCGGGGTCTGCGCCCGCCCTGCCTAAACGCATGGCGCAGACCCCGCCCCGGGACATCCGCAAGGCGCGGTCAGTCGCCGTAGATCGCGACCCCGGGGGCAGAGCCTTCGCGCACCCAGCCACGATACATGCCTTCGGAATTGAACGGCAGCGCAATCACCCCCCTGGCATCCACCGCGATCACCCCGCCCGAGCCGTCGTTTTGCCCCAGATCCTGCATCACCACGTGGCGCGCGGCCTCGGTCACGCTTTCGCCCAGGTGGCGCATGCGGGCAGAGATTTCCGCGCCGGCGGTGTAGCGGATGAACACCTCGCCATGGCCGGTGCCCGACACCGCGCAGGTGACATTGTCGGCGAAATTGCCCGCGCCGGGCATGGGCGTGTCGCCGACGCGCCCGGGCATCTTGCCGGTCCAGCCCCCGGTCGAGGTCGCCGCCGCCACATTGCCCTGCCGATCGCAGGCCACCGCGCCCACGGTGCCGTGACGGCGGGCGGGATCATCGTCATCCTCGCCCTTGGCCTGCATGGCAAGCGTGTCCTGCAACGCGTCCCACCGGGCCTGCGTAAAGAAATACTCTGCCTCGGCAAATTCCAGCCCGGCGGCGCGCCCCAGTTCCAGCACATGCTCGCCGATCATGCAGACATGCGGCGTGGTTTCCATCACCAGCCGGGCCAGCCGCACCGGGTTCCTGGGTCCGAACACGCCGGCCACCGCCCCGGTGGACCGGTCGCGCCCGTCCATGATGGCGGCGTCCATTTCCTGGCGCCCGGCGGTGGTGAACACCGCCCCGCGCCCGGCGTTGAACAGCGGCTCGTCCTCAAGCGCGCAAACCGAGGCGGTCACCGCATCCAGCGCCAGGCCGCCCGCGCGCAACACGTCCTCGCCCGCCTTCAGCGCGCTGCGCAGACCGGCCTTGTAGGCGGCCTCGCGCTCGGGGGTCATGTTGGATTTCAGGATGGTGCCTGCCCCGCCATGGACGGCAAGCGCATAGGGTTGATCGGTCATGTCCTGGCCTTTCGGCCCGGCCTGCCTGGCGCAGACGCGGGCGGGTTGCAGCGCCGCTGCGGGGCGCGGCGGGTCTTCGTGAAACAGGGCCCGCCAACGGGCGGGGTCAGGCGCGCCAGCCGGGTCCGCTGCCAGGCGGCGCGGGTCATGCGTGGCCCCCGTCGACCGACAGCACCTGCCCGCTGATCCAGTCCGCCTGGGGCGAGACAAGGAAACAGACCGCCCCGGCGATGTCATCGGGTTGGCCCAGGCGGCGGCGGTGGATGCCGTTCAGGACCTGTTGCTGTTTTTCGGCCCCAAAGGCAGCCCATTGCCGTTCGGTGGACGGGTTGGACAGCACGAACCCCGGCGCCACGGAATTGACCGTGATGCCGCTTGGCCCAAGTTCCAGCGCCAGTTGCCGGGTCAGCCCCACCAGCGCGTGCTTGGCCGCCGCATAGGCCTGAATCCCGGTCAGCGACGGGCGCAGCCCCGCCCCCGATGCAATGGTGACGATGCGCCCTGCCCCGCGCGTCTTCATGCCCGGCGCGACCGCCTGCGCGCACCACATGGCCGCATCCACATTGGCGGCAAAGATCGCGCGCCAATCGGGTTCGCGGATGTCTTCGACCGGGCGGCCCACCTGCCCGCGCACGCCGCCCGCAGAACAGATCAACCCGTCGATGTACCCATACCGGGCGGCAACCTCGGCCAGCGCCGCATGGGCGCCATCGCGCGAGCCCAGATCGGCCACATGGCGCGACACGCCATCCAGCCCCGCCATGCCGCCGGCGTCGATATCAAGCGCGGCTACCCGCGCGCCCGATGCGGCCAATTGGCGACAGATGGCGGCCCCGATGCCCTGCGCCGCCCCGGTGACGGCGAACACCTGCCCCGACAGGTCTATGCGCATAGCGGCACCAGCGCATCGACCAGTTCAGAGGACTGAACGCGGCGCCCCGTCTCGATGTCGTGGATCAGATCGACCATCCCCGCCAGCACCGGCATGGGCAGACCTTGCTGCGCGGCAAGGTCGACCATGATCCCCATCTGCGCGTCCACCTCGGTCTTGCGCTTGCGCACCGCCAGATCGCGCCAGATGCCCGAATGGGTTTTGGCGGTCTTGCGGTTATGCGCGATCATCACGTCCATCGCGCGGCGCATGCCCGCCCCATCGCGCGCCAGAAACGCCGCCGGATCAAAGCCGTTGAACCCGATGGGGCGCGCGCCCTGCGCTGCGGCAAGGGTCATGACCTCATGCCCCAGAGCCTCGTAGACGGGGCGATGTTCGGGGCGGACCATGGCGTCGGACATGCTGTCCGGGGTCAGCGCGGTGCAGAACAACAGCGCGCCATAGCCCATCTTGCCCCACAGATACCCCCAGATGTTGTCGGTCAGCACCGCGTCCGGTTCGACGATGGACAACAGCGCATGCACCTGCCGCGCGCGATCCGTCATGGCCCCGTCCAGCTCGCCCACCGCCACCGCGGCGCGATTGCCGTAAAGGATACGCCCCGGCGCGATCCAGTCCGCGCCGAAGTTCACGAAACACCCCAGCGTGCGCCCTGCCCCGATCCGCGCCGCGATCACCCGCTCGTTCAGCCCGTTCTGCGCCGACACCACGTGGCCGCCCGGCGCCAGATGCGGCAAAAGCTGGTCCAGCGCCTGTTCCGTGTGATGCGCCTTGACCGCAAGGATGATGCGATCGAACGTGCCCCTCAGGGCTTCCGGGGTCGAGGCGGGCAGCACCTGCGTGAAGGCTTCGACCGGGCCGTCGATCTGCAAGCCGGTGCTGCGCATGGCCACGACGTGATCGGCCACGATGTCGACCATGTGAACCGCGTGCCCTGCCCGCGCAAGATACGCCCCGAGCACGCCGCCGATGGCCCCCGCGCCCCAGATCAGCGTGGTCATGCCCAATCGCCTTCCAGCAGGGCGCGGGTTTCTTCCACCGCGACGGACCACAGCCGATCCGTATCCGCATCGGGCTTTTGATAGACGCCGCCGTAATTGCCGTCTCCGACCAGCGCCCGAACCCCGGCGGCGTTGCGGTCGCGCAGGCGGTCAAACGGGACAAACGGCTTTTGCGCGTCCGGCATCTGCCGGCCCGGCAGGCGCGTCCAGGGAAAGTTTTCCATCCAGCTGGCGTGGCTGGCCACCGGGTCGATGTCCTGCACGCAGGCCCATGTCTTTGGAGCGCGCCACCAGTCGTGAAAGCGGCAGCGCGCGCCGGGGTTGGCTTCCATCCATTCCATGGTCACGGGCTGCACCGGGCTGTTGCCGCCGTGACCGTTGACGATCAGCACCCGGCGGAACCCGGTCTTGTACAGCGAATCCAGGATGTCGCGCAGCAGCGCCGCATAGGTGGTCAGCCGCAACGACACGCTGCCCGGAAAGCCCATGAAATAAGGCGTCAGCCCATAGGCCACCGCCGGGAACACCGGCACGCCCAGCGGTTCGGCCGCGTCCGCCGCGACCTTTTCCGACAGGATCGAATCCACCGACAGCGACAGGTAGGCGTGCTGTTCGGTCGATCCAAGCGGCAAAACGCAGCGATCATCGGTTTCAAGGTAGCGTTCCACCTCGAACCAGTTGGACTGGGAAATCTTCATGAAGCGGGGTCCCTTTCATGCAGCGCCAGGCGCGCGGATTCGATGGCCGGCAACAGGTCCCGGCGCAGGCACTGGTTGTCCGGCGTGTGGCGGTATTCAAAGGCGGTCTGCCCCGCGTGCAGCGCATCCAGCAGGTAATCCGCGCCGGTCGCATAGATCAGCACATCCGCCGCCGCCAGCGAGGCATCCGCATCGCCCCGCACCACCATCGCCAGATCCGATATGTGGGGGGCAAAGCGCGAAATCCCGGCCTTCATGATGGCAAGGAAACCGGGGAAATAGGTATAGCCCACGACCCGCGCTTCGGTGGGGATCGACGCCAGCGCGACCCGCGTCGCCTCGTTCGGGATCAGCGTCAGGTCGATGACCGGCAGGCCCGGAAACAGCGCCTGAGCCTGCGTGCGCAGGGTGCGCGGGGCGATGATCAGGTCGACGTCATCGGGGTGCGCCT
Organism: uncultured Salipiger sp.; assembly: GCA_964022595.1. Taxonomy (GTDB): domain Bacteria; phylum Pseudomonadota; class Alphaproteobacteria; order Rhodobacterales; family Rhodobacteraceae; genus Salipiger. The sequence goes on along the minus strand of CAXICP010000018.1, from coordinate 497 downwards.
GTTCGATTTCGCCAAGGGTCATGGCGCGCAGGCTGTCGCCCTGCGGCAGGCTTGGGCGGATCGCTTCGGCATAGGCTTCGGTGGCGTCGTGGAAATTGCCCACAAGCAACAGCCGCATCGGCGCCGGAGAGTCGGTGCGGGTCATGGTCAGGCGCATGGCAAGTTCGGCCGGCCCGACGCCGCAGTCGCGCCCCAGGCGCACCAGCTCGGCGATCTTGCGATCCAGCAGGCGCAGCTGTTCGCGCCCCGCCTGCGCGGGGGCGTTGCCGCTGACGAAGGTGCCCGACCCGACGCGCGCCTCGATATGCCCCGCCTCTTGCAGCGCGGCATAGACCCCGCTGACCGTCACCGGGGACAACCCGCAGCGCTTTGCCATGTCGCGCACCGACGGCAAGCGCGCGGTCGCGGGCAATTCGCCGCTGGCGATGCCAAATTCGATGCCGCCGCGCAATTGCGTGGAAACCGATACCGAACTGGCCCGGTCGGTCGCCTTGGCG